>CAZMBF010000224.1:0-1528 GCA_964564365.1 uncultured Alphaproteobacteria bacterium | reverse complement strand
GTTTACCGTCTGTGGATATTATCAAATGAGTTAGCTTATTTAGTTCGTCTTTCGCTTTTGCCGCATCATCATCTGTTAATACATCAAATGCCAACGAAGGATTCTCACCATTCGTGACAACTAAGTTTGAAAAACTAACTTTCTTTTGCCGAAGAACGGTACGAACCTCATCTGCATAACCTGCAAATCGATCTTGAATCGCACTGGACATATCAACTTGCAATTGAAGATAAGAACCGCCTTGCAAGTCTAAACCCAACCGCATTTGAGAGTTGCGAAGAATTTCTGGAAGTTCCGAAACCATCTCCTCGGACAGAAAGTTAGGTAACATTAAGATTGTTCCAATAAGGCAAACGCCATAAACAATCAAGTTTTTCCATTTTTGACGATCAGACATTCGTAAACTTCCTTACTACTAGTTTTATTGTTGTTCTTCTTGCTTCTTAGGCGCTGGGCGTCGGTTTGCACCCGCTCTACCCCTGTTCATAGGTGAACGTGATCTTGGCTTTTGATGTGCCGCGTCTGTTCCTGATGCTGGGTTTGACGCAACTGTCTTTTCAGCACCCTTTGATCGATCTTGATTGTGCTGAGTCATTTCTTTAGCTTTGTTAGTTGGATCCATCACTCCAACGATGGCAGACCTTAAAACACGTACAGCAGCACCCGAACGGTTAAAGTCGACTTGAATTTCTTTTTCTTCTAGTTTCACAACACGACCAATCAACCCTCCA
Source organism: uncultured Alphaproteobacteria bacterium (assembly GCA_964564365.1). Classification (GTDB taxonomy): domain Bacteria; phylum Pseudomonadota; class Alphaproteobacteria; order UBA6184; family UBA6184; genus Bodonicaedibacter. Next base: position 797 of record CAZMBF010000224.1, on the reverse strand, counting down.
GAGGTTGCAACTGTGTCCCCAACTTTAATTGAAGACTGCATATTTTGTTGGTCTTTCATACGCTTATTTTGTGGGCGAATGATTAGAAAGTACATCACACCAAACACAAGCACTAAGGGCAAAAGCATCTGTAAAGTACTTCCAGTAGATGCTGCAGTTGTTTGAGCAGCAAGTGAATTTAAAAACATTGATATAACTCCAAATAAAACCAATTGGATTCTATCCAGTTTTAATGTAAATGGCAACTTAAATACAAAAAAGCAAATAAAAAACCCGCCTAAGCGGGTTTTTAGTTTAGAAACCTTCTCGTTCTAAGCGCTTACGCATCAACTTGCGAACACGCCTTCCAGATTCCGCAGACTCACGCTTGCGTTTTTCGCAGGGTTTTTCGAAAGCACGACGCATTTTCATTTCGCGGAACACGCCTTCACGTTGTAGCTTTTTTTTCAAAGCACGTAATGCTTGCTCTACGTTGTTATCACGAACTAATACTTCCATATATGTCACCCCCTTTCATCAAAAATAATGGCGCACCCTGCAGGATTCGAACCTGCGACCACCAGCTTAGAAGGCTGATGCTCTATCCAGCTGAGCTAAGGGTGCAAAAAACCATGTGATAATTCATAATAGCTTACACACAAATTGTCAAGAAAAGATTAACTTTCAAGATTTATTAATTTGGAACTAAAGCTTTGTACTACCTGAACCTGCATTTATCTTTGCATCTATTTCTTGTCGACGTTGCTGAAACTTTTTTAGATCATTTCCAGATAGTTTATTCGTCGCATTATGCAAAG
>CAZMBF010000223.1:0-1570 GCA_964564365.1 uncultured Alphaproteobacteria bacterium | reverse complement strand
CTAATTTCATTTGATTCTTAAACTCTTTGGGATACGTTACACTATCACAATCATCTAGCAAAGTTTCAATTCGATCTATCAAAGCAGACAAATTGTTATTGTTTAGTTTATGCTCAACTATGAGCGCAAGTAGTTTCTTCATTTTGTTCACCTAACAGAAAAGGATATAGGGGGGGGGATGACTTTTAAAAGCAGAAAAACGCGGAAACACCGTTGAAAAAAATGCATAGCTCTTAAATAGGCTCCTTCGCTTTGATCAGGAGACGTTTAACTGCCTACGCAACCTTGAATGAACCCCGTTGGGCTTCGGCGCCCCTGACATTACGCAGCGACGGATGGGTGGGCTTTTAAAAAAAATGTCTAACAAGGCAGTCCTTTGGTCGTAGAATATTCAAAGTGAAACACTTGATCTGGAAATATTCTGGCGCGCAAACTGTGTGCGGCTATGGCTGCCTCTGAAAAACCACACAGTATTAGGCTTAGCTTTCCTGGGTAAACGCTAATATCCCCCACGGCATAAATACCTGAAAGATTCGTTTCCATTGTGGCAGCGGATACAGAAATATGTTTATTCTCTATCGAAAGCCCCCACTCTGCAATTGGGCCTAAACCCATCTGTAAGCCAAAAAACGGTAACAAAACATCCGCTTGTAAGGCTTGCTCTTGACCATCCAGTGTTGAAACAAGAACCTGAGACAATTGCCCATCCTCCCCCTCTATGCTGGATAATTGATACGGAGTAACCAGCGTTATTTTGCCGGCTTCAACCAATGCATTCAGTTTAGACACACTGTCGGGGGCTGCCTTAAATTGCGCACGACGATGCACAATTGATACTGAGGCTGCAATTTCAGACAATGAAATCGCCCAATCTACCGCAGAATCTCCACCCCCGGCAATCACAATATGTTTGCCTGAAAACCGTTGACGTTGTTGTACGGCGTAAAAAACAGAGGTTCCTTCAAACGCCTCGATCCCCTCAAGCGGAGGGCGATTGGGCCCAAAGGCTCCTCCCCCTGCGGCAATAACAACACCCTTTGATTGAATCGCTATGCCTGTATGCGTATGAACCTGCCACATTGACCCCTCTGGCTGTATTGAGATAACTCTTTGGCCTAGATGATACACTGGGTTAAAAGGCTTTGCTTGAGCCTCTAGCTGTTCAATTAACTCTGCCGCTGAAATCGATGGATACGCAGGAATATCATAAATGGGCTTTTCGGGGTACAACGCTGCGCACTGCCCCCCCACAAAGTCAAGGGCCTCAATCACATGTGTTTTTAAACCCATCATGCCACATTGAAACACACTAAATAAACCGGCGGGGCCTGCTCCGACAATTACAACATCTGTTTGGATCATCATTTTTCTCTTTATCTTTTGCGTATAGTAGCAAATGCTCACACGTATCGCAAGTGCCCAGCAATTAAGGCGTCATTATGCTGAGGCGCTCTTTCAGTATGTTGTGATGATGAATGAATACTATAGGACCTAGGCCCCATCACGTACAAGCAACTGTATTTATAGAGATGAGTTAAATTAGGTTTAGGGCATGATAATGGTTCCTAAG
>CAZMBF010000222.1:0-1585 GCA_964564365.1 uncultured Alphaproteobacteria bacterium | reverse complement strand
AGACTTGCTGTTTAGCGAACCAAACACATGACCATATTATCTTGCTTGTACTATAGCATGATTTATATAAAGTGGTTATTTCTACCATCAGTAAATGACCTTAAAGTCATTGGATTATCTAATCATTTGATTCGCTAATATATCCATTTTATTTGCGCATTGCTATATCGTTACTTCTTTAAGCCTAAAATTCTTGTATAAATCTCTTTTTGAGAAACCCCGTATGTTTTGGCAAAGTATCCTGCTGCTTCTTTTGTTTTCATGTCACGCATGGTGCTTAAGATCTCTTCATCGCTAATATCGTCTGGGGTCTTGCCTTTTGCTCCCTCAATGAGCACAACAAACTCTCCCTTAGGTTCGGCCAACGCCATTTTGGCCAATAATTCTGCCGCCGAGCCTCGTTGAATCTCTTCAAACTTTTTGGTTAACTCTCTACACACAACAACCCTACGATCACCCAATTCGGTGTTAATATCCTCCAAAAGCGCAACCATTCGATGCGGCGCTTCATACACAATTAATGTTGCCGGATAGTGTGCCATTTCCAATAGACTTTTCCGTCGCGCTGCTGATTTGGGCGGTAAGAAACCAATAAACATGAAAATATCAGAGGGCAGCCCAGAAAGTGTTAATGCTGTTATTGCTGCGCTGGATCCCGGGATGCTTGTTACATAAATATCGTTTGCAATACACTCGTTGACCAGATTAAACCCAGGGTCCGAAATCAAAGGCGTGCCCGCATCTGACACCAAAGCAACGCTCCGTCCCTGTTGGATATGATCCACGATCTTTTGGCTGGCAACGGTTGCATTGTGGTCATGATAGGTTATCAGCGTTTTCATAATGCCATATGCACTTAAAAGCTTTGATGTAACGCGCGTATCTTCACACGCAACAAGATCTACTTGCGAAAGAACTGCTAAAGCGCGTAAACTGATGTCGCTAAGATGCCCAATTGGTGTTGCAACAAGATAAAGACCTGGTTGCGCCTTACATCCTGGCAGCGACTGCACAAACGGTATTAATAACTCTGGAGTCATCATATGCTGCATACTCTTTCTTCTTCGTTAAGGTTCCTCATCCTATCCTTAATTCTTGTTTTATTCAATGGATGTTCGCAAGAGGCGCCGCAACCACAACAACCCGACACAACTGAGGTAAATGTAGTTGTTTTACTGCCACTGTCTGGCATGTATGCGCACATCGGCGATTCTTACCTTAAGGCTATTGAGCTTGCTCTGTTTGAATTTGCTGACCCTAAATTAAAAGCACAAATTCTGGACACAAAGGGAACGTTTGAAGGAACCCTGGATGCGCTAAAACACGTTAAAGAGGCCGATATTGTTTTGGGACCAGTCATGTCTAATGCCGTTGATGCTGCGTCGATGTGGGCGCTAAAACGCAAAATCCCCGTCATTAGCCTTACGAATAACTTTGCAAAAGCGCAGCCCGGTGTTTTCGTGTTTGGCATTCCTCCTCAAGCAGAAATAGAAGTTATGGTAGGATCTGCCGTTAAAAACCGTATGGATCGCTTTAGCGCCATTTTACCTTCCGGCACATTTGGAGGTGCCGTTCGAGAATCATT
>CAZMBF010000221.1:0-1589 GCA_964564365.1 uncultured Alphaproteobacteria bacterium | reverse complement strand
CCCAAAAGAATAATAATTTGATTTAGTATGAAATTTGTCATACTTTTATCATACTTATAATTAAAAAGCATGAAAAAAGATAAAAACATAAAGATTACGCCATTAACACATGAACTGTTAAAAACTTATTCAATACAACCGTTTATTGTGGATCATGAAGGAGTAAGATTGTCTTTAGCTGGTGCACAAGAAAAACTCCCTATTATTTATGAATCGAACCAATTCTATCTACCTAAAGGCGCTCCCAGTACACATATTTTGAAATTACCGATACATGGATATGAGTTTACGGTTGAAAATGAAGCTTTCTGCTTAACGCTTGCAAATCTAATTGGAATACGCAGTGTACCTGTAGATATTATAGAGATAGGTGGACGAAACCATTTATTAGTTCAACGGTATGATCGTAAGTTCATTGACGGAAAGTGGAAACGGTTACATCAAGAAGATATATGTCAGGTATACTCTATCCCTTCAGAAAATAAATATCAAAATGAAGGTGGCCCCAATGTAAACATGGTCAGCAAAATTATTAAAGATCATTGCAGCACGCCAGTAAAGGATCTAGAGCAGTTTTTAAAACAATTTATATTTAGCTTTTACATTCAAAACAGAGATGCTCACGGAAAGAATTATTCGGTTTTATACAAATCAAATGGAGTCCAGCTTGCCTCGCAATACGATGTATTAAATACAGAGGTATATCCGAACCTTGCGCGAAACATGGCAATGAAGATTGGCAAAACATATAAATCAAGAGAAGTCACGGAAGAAGACTGGGCTATGTTTTCAAAAGAGATTGGGGTAAATACACTATATGTCAAGCAACTGCGTGAAGAAATGCTTAGCTTAATGAGAGCCAAAACAGACTCCGCTATCGATCAATTATTTAAGGATAAAATACCTCCAATAATTTTAAAGATACGAGACTGCATTTACAATCAGGGGCTCTAATATGGCACTTTCAAATCATTTAGCCCAAGGCGGACAAACGTTTCTGCATAAAGTTCGGATGCTCCGTCAAGTGCTGGGGTTAGCTTTTCGTCTGGGATTATTGGTGGGAATGTTGGTGTTTGGAGCTTTAATGTATAAAAACGTTCCACTACACGTTTGTGAACATATATGGAAGCTATTAGAAGCCAAAGCAACGGTGTGGTTCATGGGTAATAACACTCAGATGCGCAACGAGGAGGGAGGGTTTGTATATGCACGAGATCGAGCAACACATCCAGGATTTATCTATAATGTTACCGTTTATTTACCCTATCACTTAAAGCGCTCAGCTTCATATGGGGGTATGGTTATATTAGGCATTATGGGATTAGCCTTTGTGTATTGGTCCTTAAAAGGTCGAAGCGATAAACGTCGAAAGCATCTTGCGGGTTCTCAGTTGGTATCTGTTCAGGAATTAACTCGTCAACTGAAGCGATCCCATAAAGCGTCTGACTTGATGTTGGGGGATCTTCCCTTAGTGAAAGACTCCGAAACCCAACATATGCTCATCACGGGAACAACGGGTAGTGGAAAGACGAACTGTTTTCACACACTGCTACCGCAAATTAGACGCAAAGGGCAACTTGCTGTTATTG
>CAZMBF010000220.1:0-1600 GCA_964564365.1 uncultured Alphaproteobacteria bacterium | reverse complement strand
ATTACCTTGGCCAGCGTTAAACGGTCTTGTCTTACGACTCCAAATGCGTATTGCCAAGGCAGAACGGGAAGGAAGACGCGGCAAGGTGAGAGCCCTGCAACGTCTTCTAACCACCTCGTTCGCAGCCAAATGCTTGGCTGTAAAACGAGTAACAAGTAACCAGGGGAAAAACACCCCTGGCGTTGATGGAAAGATATGGCGTACCGATCGCCAGAAACGACAGGGAGTCTTTGATCTCAAACGGAATGGCTACACGCCACAGCCGTTAAGACGCATTTATATCCCAAAGAAATCCAACCCAAAGGAGGTTCGTCCTCTGTCTATACCGACCATGAAGGATCGAGCAATGCAAGCACTTCACTTGTTATCGCTCGAACCAATTGTGGAAGAACGGGCAGATCCAAATGCCTATGGGTTCAGGCTGAAACGCTCATGCCATGATGCACGGGAACAATGTTTCAATGCACTGTCTAGAGCCAACTCAGCCACTTGGATTTTAGAAGGCGATATAAAAGCATGCTTTGATAGGATCAACCATGACTATCTTCTACAGGAAGTTCCAATGGATAAAACAATCCTTCGGAAACTCCTCAAAGCAGGATTCATGGAAAAGAATCAACTCTATCCGACTACGATGGGAACACCTCAGGGTGGAACTCTTTCACCCGCACTCGCTATACTGGCTTTATCGGGTCTTGAACGACGTATTAGAAGCACCAATGATCGTCAGCGAAAGCGTGAGAAGATCAATATGATCGCCTATGCCGATGATTTCATTGTAACCGCTTCCAGTAAAGAACTCTTGACCGACAAAGTTATACCGGAACTGGTGAAGGCACTCACACCTGTTGGATTAGAGTTATCATCTACAAAGACAAAGATCACCCACATCAATGATGGCTTTGACTTTCTTGGATTTAACGTACGAAAGTACACGAATGAAAAGCTTCTGATTAAGCCTGCGAAGGCAAATATCAAAACATTCCTAAAAGAAATACGAACCACCATTAAAAAGGGTGTGGCGCTGCCTACTGAACACTTAATCCATACGTTGAACTCACGTTTAACAGGGTGGGCAAATTACTACAGAACATCAGTCTCATCCAAAGTATTTTCGACGATTGATCACGAGCTGTTTGCCGCTCTTTTAAGATGGGGTATGAAACGCCATGCACGAAAAGGTAAACGGTGGATTGTGAAGCACTACTTCACAACTCTAGGCGGGAATAATTGGAGGTTCTACTGCAGGATCAAAGATAAAGAGGGTCAACAAAAACCACTCTATCTGAAAAACGCAGCAGACACCAAGATTCGACGCCATGTCAAAATCAAAAGCGAAGCAACGCCCTTCAATCCACTTTATAAAGACTACTTTAAAAAGAGGGACGAAGAGCAAAAACGACGCAAAACCATCATCAACTACCACAATTCTGCTGGGCTGAAGACAATTCAGCCTTATTAATGCGTGAGCCCATTGCGGGGAAACTCGCACGATGTGGTTCTTAGAGGAGCTTCCCCTGGGTAACTGGGGGACGCTTACTCGACTACATAAAGCAAAACACTATGCTAAGCAGACAAACGTCACTTGCCTCGCGGAAGA
>CAZMBF010000219.1:0-1615 GCA_964564365.1 uncultured Alphaproteobacteria bacterium | reverse complement strand
ATTCCCCGAGCTCAACTTTGAAAGTGTATATAAAAAGCTAACCTCTGAAAAAGGGTTTGTGTGGTTAAAACGTGGGTTATCTCCTCAAGATCAACAACGCGTAGTCGAACTTGGGATTCCAGGCTTAGACTTCCAATACGAAAAACGTCGTGTATACCCGCAAGGCAGCTTGTTTTCACATGTGTTGGGCGTTACCGACATTGATGGCAACGGAACCGCAGGTATTGAAAAGCAATTTGATCATATCTTGAAAGACCCTAATCAAAACGTGCAACTTTCGCTCTCATTGCCTATTCAACATATTGTGCATGATGAACTCAAACAAAGCATTGAAAAGTTTAAAGCAAAAGGCGGCAGCGCACTGGTCATTGACTTAAAGAATGGTCAGATTCTTGGTATGGTTTCAGCCCCAGACTTTGACCCCAATAACTCTAAAACAATGACGGGTGAAAACGCCTTTAATCGTAATACGCTTGGTGTATACGAACAAGGATCAGTAATGAAATTGCTGAATACCGCCATGTTCTTTAAATACGGCAAAGGTGGTATTAACGCTGTTTTTGATGCATCTCACCCCTTAAAACTTGGTCGCTTTAGCATCAAAGACTATCGTGGTGGCCAACGACGACCCCTTACAGTAGAGGAAATCTTCTTTCACTCTTCCAACATTGGTTCAGCACTTATGGCCTTATCAGTTGGTCCTGAAAAGCAAATGGACTTTTTACGGGAAGTCGGATTGTGCGATAAACCGTCTATTGAGTTACCCGAAAAAGGACGCCCACTATTCCCATCTAAACCCTCAAAGGGCGCATGCATGACGATCGCATTTGGCCATGGCTTAGCGGCCAGCCCAATTCAATTTATGCAATCCATCACAAACGTATTGATGGATAAGCAGTTGCCTTTAACTTTATTAAAAAACCTAGAGCGTCCAGGAACTACGCCCTCCGGACTTTTAAGTGAAAAAGATCGCAAAACTCTCTGCGGATTAATGTTTAAAACACTCACTGAAGGAACCGCTAAAAAAGCGGGGGTGCAAGGGTATTTGATTGGTGGAAAAACAGGTACTGCCGAAAAAGTTGAAAAAGGACGCTATGTCAAAGACGGTCGCAACTTAACCTCATTCTTTGGAGTGTTTCCATTAGACAATCCACAATATCTCGTGTTTGTATCCTTGGATGAACCCGAAGCCATTCAAGGCACCTATGGATTCAGAGCTGCCGGTTGGAATGCTGCCCCCTTAGGTGGCCGTATCATTGGCCGCATCGCCCCCATGTTGGGTGTTGAACCTAATTTTGAATGAACTACTCGGCCCCAAACTACTAGGTTCAGAAAAGATTGATTCGTTTAGACGCTATTTCTAATTGAGCCATTACTTTTTTCGATATTTCGATATCCGCATAACGTGATACATAATCCGAAATACATGATGACTATTTCGCCGCGTCCCCATGTTGGGAAACCCATAATGTACTTCTGTACATTTAAGTGTAGAGGTTCTTAAAGTCATGGGATTATCTAATATATCCGTTTTAATTGTGCTTTGCTATATTATTGATATTCGTAATCTTTAAGAGCTTTCTTCGTGAAATTTATTGATTTTATTGAGTCTTTT
>CAZMBF010000218.1:0-1641 GCA_964564365.1 uncultured Alphaproteobacteria bacterium | reverse complement strand
AGACCTTAACGTTTACACACCTACTTTCTTTGGCTCTATATTTTTGCAACAGCGCATAATTATAGCTTTCGCCCGTACGTTCATTTGTTATGGCCGTGCGCCCATTATAAGCAGCCTTATGACAGGCGTTTTGTCCTGCGCTGCGCTTCACGTACTGCAATCTGGCAAAGGCGATGGCCACGGCTTAAACTTTCAATTAGAATTAGTACTTATTTGAAGTATATACAAAACAGCTAAAGCACGCAAACACTGTTTGCATATTGCGTATGTCCTCATTTCGCTCCACTTCATGTTAACATAACGCTATAGGTGTGTTATCGTAATTGTACAAACATCAGGTTCTCATGGAACCTTTAGGAGGTGACTGTGACATCGCTATCTCATCAAAAAGAAAGATTAGAACGTCAAAAAGCACGACTTCAATCCCAAGAGCAGAAACTCAAAACCTTAGAGCGCAAACAACGTACGCGCCGTTTAATTGAGCTTGGTGGATTGATTGTTAAAGCTGATTTAGATGCATTAAATAACAACTCCCTGTTAGGGGCTCTGTTATCGCTCAAACAACAGATGACGAACAATGAAACGATCATTCACAAATGGACAGAGCAGGGGGCGAAAGCGTTTGAAGCTTCAGACCGAAACGAAGGAGCAGAAACGGATACACTCCCTCTCGTTATTACGTTTAAGACTGAACCACCCCGCGAATTGAAATCACAACTCCGAGATCTTAACTTTAAATGGAATCCCTTTAGAAAGGAATGGTATGGCTATGGCAACCTTCATGAACTTAAATCAATCATCAAACCCGCACATGGAACGGTTGAATCCTGTGCTGACTAACTTACCCACAGAGTCAGTGGATAACTCTGTGGATAAATTGCTAATCATGCGTTAAGAATGACACTTCCTAAACCCATTGACCTGTTTGATCGTTTGTTAGGCACTTCTGTTTCGGCCGAACAACTTCAACCGGGTTGGAAGATTCACCTGCACGCAAAGTATCCCCCACAGAACATCTACAGATGGTACACAATTCGGGTGGATAAAAATCTGTTCGGGGAATGGTGCCTGTCTTTAAGTTATGGCCGCATCGGACATCGAGGTCAGTTAAAGCTATCCTTCTGGAACGACCTTACGCTACTCCTGCGACAACTCAAAACCATCCTTCGAAAGCGTCTCAATGCTACCAACCGTATCGGATGTAATTATGAGATTGTGGGGTTTTCGAGATAAGCTTGAGCTGGTTTCCGCTCTTTTGCTGGCAAATAATTGAGTTGAAATTCCCATGTTTTGACTTATAATGATCTAACGGGATCTAAATATTGAAATTGGAGAGCGAAATGAGATTAGATAAGCTGTTTTTATTAAGTATATGTGCGATTAGCCTATGCGTTGGGATGGTAAGCCAATCACATGGTGCAGGGTTACTTGCTGATATGACCGCCACAAGTATGTTTCGACGAGCTACTTCAAGTGCATCAAGACCTGTTGTAGTATTAACGATGGGGAATAGGTGGCAGAGCACAACAACTAATCTTTATCCAAAGGGTATATATACGCAAGCCACAGAAGATCCTATTTTTAAATACCTTATGCATGATGATGAAGTAAGAAACTCTTTTCTAACTGGTGTGATTGGTG
>CAZMBF010000217.1:0-1666 GCA_964564365.1 uncultured Alphaproteobacteria bacterium | reverse complement strand
ATTTTAAGAAAACTATGAAGTCTCTATTGGCTCAACATATTGAGTTTCGGATGAATACGTTAGGCTTGAACGTAAAAAAGCTTGAGCGTAACGCAAATTTGAAGGTGAATGCGGTTAAAAATATTCTATTGGGTCGCTCTCAAAACCCCAATGTATATACAGTTGTAGCTATTGCAAAGGCTTTAAACTGTAATCTTTACGAACTGCTGGGGGAACTCCCACCTGAATCATCAGAAACCCCGTTAATATTAGATCCTACCCATCGGATAGATCATCCGACGTTAATGAGGCAGAGTATAAACTCTGTATTAACGTTTATTGAGACACACGCAAGATCTATAACCGTTACCCAACTCATGCTGATTGCAGATCACATCTATCGCTACTCACTGCAAACGTCTACCAAAACTATGGACGAGCGTTTTGCAGAATGGATTATGCTCGATCGCATCGGAGTTGGAAACGAAACATCTATATCAGTTCAAACCAAGGAACATGAACCTGCTTAAGCACACAAAGCTATTTCTTCTGCGTCACCATCACTTATCGTTAACTCCCTATCTCGAAGCTGTTCACTAAGTACCCTTTCCTGCTCTGTCAGTTGCAATAAGTGTTCCGATAATGTTGCATGTTTTTGATCCATCAGTTCATGTATCTTCTGATGTGATTGTGGATCAATCCGATTCAACGCTTCTTGTAAAAATAGATCAAAGGTAATATCAATACAGAGTCCGTCCCAACCACGGTCTTGGAACTCAGAATAAAGGTTAGGTTTACACTCTTTAAGATAACCTACAAACTCCTGTTGAAGCACCTCGAGCTGTTCTAGTGTAAAGTTTGCTTTGAGTTCTCGTGTACACCGCTGGAGCACTCTTGTTCGATCCAGGTCAAGCCCTTTAAGCATCGTATGAATGCTTTCCCTCTGTTTTCGTAAGTCTGCGAGGGTGCGTTTAAGTTGGCGCACGTCTTCTGCTTCTGGAATGATACGATCTCCCAAAACAAACGCACCGTGCTGAATTCGATCAACGGTCTCGGGTTTAATTGCCCACAGTAACCAAGCTTTTTTGAAGGATTGATTACGTCCCTCCCCCATTAAAAACTTGGACGAAGCAATTTTACGACAATAGGATCGCCATAGATTCAAGGATCCCTGAAAGGATTGTGCTAAAACCATAGTTAGTCGGTGGTGTATCGCAGGACTATTGGGTGAAAGATTTCCACCGAATTCACCAACAAGGGTTGTCCATATGTGTAGCATTCTGGAAGGTATATCGGTAACGTTTGACACCTGTTTAGTTTGATCTACCACCCCATCTTCTGAAAGTTTTTTATCTAAATCGTGTATAGATGTTAATTCTTCAGTGGGCTTAACATCATATGATTCCTGTTGTCTGGCCAAACGTTTTACGTGATGTTTCGGATTATGTTGCAACATATCGTCCTTAGAACCTCCTAATGATGATTGCTGTAAGGTCTTAGAGGGTGTTAGATGCTCCATCGTTTTATCTTTATTTAATAAATGATCATCTCTTTGAAAAGAAGATGAAGTTATTGTTTGTATTCTATATTTATTCGAATGGTGTTTTGTTGAATTCCTAGAATTTAACAAGTGTGACAATTCAGATACAGTAGGTGAAGATGTTTTTTTTGATATAGCTATCGTTGC
>CAZMBF010000216.1:0-1675 GCA_964564365.1 uncultured Alphaproteobacteria bacterium | reverse complement strand
TGGGTGATTAGTCCTGCAGATGGCGTAGTGACTGCCATTGAAACAGTTACGATACCCGACGAATTAGAAATGAAAGAAAAAACCTGTACACGTATCTCAATTTTCTTAAGCGTGTTTGATGTTCACATTAATCGTGTGCCGTGTGCTGGAACAATCAAGAAAATCTGGTACTATCCTGGCGCTTTTTTGAATGCAAGCTTAGACAAAGCAAGCGAACTTAACGAGCGACAAGCCTTTAAGATTGTAACGGCTAATGGTAAAGAGCTTGGCTTTGTTCAAATCGCTGGGTTGATTGCCCGACGAATTGTATCGTTCGTTAAAGAAGGTGACGAGATGCAGACAGGGCAACGTTTTGGTTTAATTCGATTTGGTAGCCGCATGGATGTGTACTTGCCAAAAGGTGTGGCTCCATTAGTGATTAAAGGACAAAAAATGATTGCAGGTGAAACAATTCTTGCAGACTTATCAGCAAAGGGCGAGCCGCGTGATGGTCAAGTCAGATAAACTTAAAGAAAAACTAAGTAAAATCCCGTTCAAAGGATACCCTGTCACTCGATTTATACCCAATATGACAACGTTGCTTGGGTTATGTGTGGGATTAACGGCGGTGTATCATGCCCTAAACCAGGACTGGGAACGATCCTTGTGGTATGTTGTGATTGCCACTGTTTTTGATGGGATGGATGGTAGATTAGCACGTTTTTTTAATGCCTCATCCCGATTTGGTGCAGAGCTAGACTCCCTATCTGATTTCGTTACGTTTGGTGTCTCGCCGGCCTTAATCGCTTACTCTTATACACTGCATGAGTTAGGTAGATTAGGATGGGGTGTTGTGTTGTTCTTCTGCATGTGTGCAGGATTACGCTTGGCACGATTTAACACCATGAGCTTGAATACCTCCCCCTCTGCAAATGTAAGCTATCTGCAAAAGAAATATTTTATGGGAACACCTATGCCTGCTGCAGGTTTATTAATCTTAACCCCCATGATGTTGCAATTAGATTTAGAACTGCGATTTTCCAGCTATATTTATGCAGGGTTTGGAATTTTTATTGGTATTTTGATGATTAGTAAAATTCCAACGTTTGCCTTTAAGGAAATAAAGATCCAACCGCATCATATTATTTTTTTGCTAGCCTATATCGGTATTTTTGTTATCGGTATGATGACTCGTCCATGGCTAACACTTCCTGTCTTAGGTCTTGTGTACGTTAGTTCATTTTTTGGCAGCTATAGATCCTATCGCAAAGATTTACTTGATTCTGAATAAGTTTAATTGTACCACTATAAAAAGTGAGATTGTATCAAGGAGTTTTTATATGAAACATTTATTATCGTTAGTTCTGTTATTTATTACTTTTGGAGCATCTATACGAGACGTGCGTTCTGCTGCTTCATCAATTGCGGAAAACGCGGTCACCCTAAATTTTAATATTCATCGCCAAGAAGTTGTAGATATTTCTGCAATTCGGGACCATGTCACCACACCTGGAAAAAAGGTGTTTTTCATCGATGCAGATGAAGTATTGTTTACCTCCGCAGTTTCTAAAGACGGGGTAGTCTCGTTAGTTCCATTGTACCCGGACCTAGGAGAATTACTTTCTGAAATACGTCAAAATGGTCATAATGCATATATTATGACGTATAATAAAGCGGAAGAAATAAATCGTAAGCT
>CAZMBF010000215.1:0-1695 GCA_964564365.1 uncultured Alphaproteobacteria bacterium | reverse complement strand
TTAGTAGGTTTATGAATTCAAGTTTGTTTGCAAAAGCATTTAAACAATTAATTAGCCAAAAGCTTTCGAGAAAAAATGTGCGTGTCGAAAATTTACTAAATGTGGAGTCTGAAAAAGATCCATAGGAACAATAGTTGGCGAGTAGCCAATCCGAGATTACTCCTGGATCAGCCCTCTAAGAACCTACTATTACCCACAAGTATCATAATTGAGCAAGGGTCCATCCTTCTACTAAGTTGGCGAGTCTTTTCCACCCTCGCCACAAGGTTATTGGACCAGGCCCCCTATCCCTTTTTCTAGCTAAAAATCCTCCAAGCTGGGCAATCCAACACATGGCGTCTTTTATAGGAGGGGGTGTTTTTGGATACATCCGTGTCCGATGAATTTTTGAATAAAGAGCTTTCTATTCATCTTCCGATAACAAGGCCTAATCATAGAGAAGCTGCAAAAACGAAAGTTGCGAAGACCAATCAGGTTCTTCACATTTTCACAAACCATAAGTTCCTAATCCTTAAATATATGTTGCACTTCGATTATAATCATGGGTTCGTCGGTGCAAAGGTACGAAACGCGACACAGGAATCTCAGAAAGAGGAGTGTTGACGTGGCGGATTAGAAATTTAGAGCCCCCTAAAGTTCTTCTAAAAAGTAGCTGTGATTTTAGGAGGTAAAAGTCCACAAGAATCTTGCATCTTTTCCTCTGAAAAGTCATACTCTCCCAAGAGATTAATGTGAGCCCAAGATATTGTCAAGGGTAATCGAAAAAGGGCCCCCTTTGGCAATTGAAAAAGCACCCACCTGGGTTAAAAAAAATCACTTCATTTCAGCTCGATTGAGTATCCCTGATTTTAGCTTTTCTTTGAGTCGATAACTGTCTCCTTTAATATGGGGGGCAAGCCAGGATCTGTGTGATTTTGAGACATAAGAGATTTAAAACTGTCTAAATCACCTTATTCTATAAGGCTTATAGAAGACTAAGCGCTCTTAAGTTTATTATAATTGTGTGGAAGCAGGAACCCATCGATAAAGAGTTGGGAGAGAAACTCCTAAATTATTAGCAACATCTCTAGGTGAGATACCGTTAGCTAACAATCGTTTAGCAGATTCAACTTTACTCACGGTCATCCGTCGTTTCCTTCCCCCAACTCTGCCTTGCAGTTTCGCCGCATTTAAGCCTGCTCGAGTACGCTCTACAATTAACTCTCTTTCCATCTGTGCAAGGCTTGCCATAATATGAAAGAAAAAACGGCCCATTGTAGTGCTGGTGTCAATATGATCGGTTAAGCTTTTAAAATGTATGTTGTTTTTTTCAAGACGATTCACAAACTCTATTAAGTTCTTAACACTTCGTCCTAAGCGATCGAGCTTCCACACAACAAGCGTATCGCCTTCTCGGAGGTCTTCAACTGCTTTATCGAGACCTGGTCTATTTGCTCGAAGGCCACTCATCGTATCTTGATATATTTTCGCACACCCCGCTTGTTTTAAAGCGTCTTGTTGCAAGTCCAAATTCTGTTCTACTGTTGAAACGCGTGCATAACCAATCAACATGTTAATGAATAACCCATTCGCCGTTCGTTTTTATCTTACGGTACATTGCATCAGGAGCTAAATCTAACTCTCCCGGCCAGGTTACAACACCATGTTCCACATAAACTTGTTTGAAGTACTCTTGATCTTTAAGAGGTTCAAATA
>CAZMBF010000214.1:0-1713 GCA_964564365.1 uncultured Alphaproteobacteria bacterium | reverse complement strand
TAACCTTTAGTCCAGCGGTTCGTTTAAAGCTTTACTTAGAACTATTACATCAAACTAACATTACGCCTGATAGCTTAGGCCATGTCTTACGTGTTACTACTGAATTAGCAACGGTATTTATGACGGCACCGATCGAGGTCTGTGTTCAAGCGGTTTCATCAAGCAAAAATGATCTACTCAATCGAATATCTTCAGAATCAATGTCTCATTTATACTACCAATTTGAATATCTCTCTTTAAAAGGTATTCATAGCAAAACTCTCACTCAAGCACAAACACTTCGATATCTAGACACTATTGATAGCGAACTATCTCATAAGTTGACAGGGATGGACAGTGAGATAGATAGGTCTTTTTCATCAACTAACGAAACTATTGATCGAATCCTTACAAGCTTTGGTTCAGAAGCCTTACCCCTGTTTCAAGAAATTTTTCACCTAATTGCAACTCACCCAAAAACAAAACCAAGTGACAAAACAACAGCTGCCGAACAGTTAGGTTATGCTGGCGGATCTTTTGATCTGATTACTAATGCTCAATTTGCGATAGCAACGGATCATAACATTGATATTAATGCTCGCTTAAATGCCGCTAGTATATTTCAAAAAACGTGTGGGGAACCCGCAAAAGCAATAGCCGCATATACACAAATAGCTGAAACTGTAAATAGCACTACCAACCAGGAAGACGACCGCTCAAAGTTCTCATATTTATTACAAGCAGGGTTGGGCTTGCACAAAGCTGGCGCTATGGATCAAGCGATCGAAGTACTTACCCCTCAGCTAGGGTGGTTATTGCCCAAAATACAGTCACAACAATTTATGAAGATTAATACATCTAATGTAATTTCCGCCACTGAAATATTATTCAACGCTGATAAGTTTAAAGATAGAAAATCTGCTATTAATGTTATTGCTTGGGCTGTCTATGATGGTTTTAGCGGTGCCTCCTTACACGAAGCAATCATTCAAGGGGCAGAAACAGCTGCTCGTATGGGAGATGCGACCTCTTCTAAAAAGTTTTTAGAATATTTCAAAAATTTTGAACAATATACAAAATTCCAAGATCGAATCTCAGCTTTAGAGGCTAAACTTGCGTCAGCAACAGCTGCAGCTGTTGAATAAAAACGATCAATCATCCCTCATTGCATATAAGCATGGGGGATGTATTAAATCAGGCCCCTCACACCTTCGCTATCTAAATGATATGACTGAGTTACATAGTTTTCCAATCCAGAAAACAAGCTATGATCCGTACCAGAATACCATGCTTGTACATTTAAACTATCGATCTTATCAAACAACACTTGGCGTCGCTCTGCATCTAAATGAGCCGTCACCTCATCTAATAACAGAATATTCACCGCAGAACTTTTTAAGGTATTCAGCTTTGCAAAGGCAAGAACAATCCACATCAACAGAATCTTTTGCTCACCCGTTGAACACATCGCAGCATTTAGATTTTTAAGGACATGAAATGCGGCAAAATCCATTTTATGAGCCCCAATTTGAGAGCCCCCTATCGCCGCATCCAGTGTTCGATTGCTTGCAAACTGCGCCAACAGTCTATCTTCAAAATCAACCAAACTTTCTTTGTGCCAATCACGTTCGATGCCTTCAGAAAATTCCAACCTGACCGATGGAAAAAAGGCGTCATCCGAAAAGGGCTGTGCCTCTTGTAACAATTGTAAAGTCTCAACCCTTCGCCCTGCTA
>CAZMBF010000213.1:0-1717 GCA_964564365.1 uncultured Alphaproteobacteria bacterium | reverse complement strand
AATTTCGAGTGTATTCACAGACTCTTTGTTAGATAATAAATCTTATGTTAAATAGTGGGTGTTTTTCTAACTCGGGACTGTCTACGGAGTTGTGTAAATTTCTGAAAGGGATATATTGAAACAATATAACTGGAAGGAAAATACGATGAGAAAACGGAAAGAAAAGACAGCGGTAGATAAGGCTCTGGATCTGTTGTTTGAAGGTGGCGTTGATGGTACATCAATTCTTGGTCAAGGAGGGTTGCTAAAGGAGCTGACCAAAGGGATCTTAGAGCGTGCCCTTAAAGCAGAAATGGAAGATCACTTAGGGTACAAGCCTTATGAGCGATCCGAGGGTGAGAATGCCCGAAATGGCAGCTATATAAAGACTCTGACAACGGAACAAGGAGCCTTTGATATAGAGGTTCCCAGGGATAGAGAAGGAGAGTTTGAACCTGCAATTGTACCGAAACGCACAACCCGTATCACAGGGCTCGATCAGAAGATCTTAACGCTATATGCCAAAGGGATGAGCCTTTCGGATATCCAACAACAGCTGTATGAACTCTATGAAGTCGAGGTCAGTGAATCGTTAATTAGTCGGGTGACGGATGAGGTGTTGGATGAGGTAAAAGCCTGGCAGAATCGTCCGTTAGAGTCAGTATATCCGATTGTTTTCTTTGATTGTATCGTGGTGAAAGTCCGTCAAGATAAACGGATTATCAACAAAGCGGTATATATTGCTTTGGGGATCGATAAGTCAGGATTAAAAGATGTGTTGGGATTATGGATCAGCGAGAATGAAGGAGCAAAGTTCTGGCTGGGGAACTTAACGGAACTGAAGAACCGAGGCATGCAGGACATGTTGATTGCCTGTACGGACAACTTAACCGGGATGAGTGAGGCCATCACTGCCGTCTTCCCCAAATGTGAACATCAGCTGTGTATCGTACATCAAATACGGAACAGTTTAGCCTATGTATCCTATAAAGATCGGAAAGAATTGGCCGCAGATCTAAAGCCAATCTATACCGCAGCAACGGAAGATGACGCATTGCTAGCGCTAGAGAGTTTGGAATCCAAGTGGGGTCAGAAGTATCCGCAGATCTCAAAATCATGGCTGAAGCATTGGGCGAATTTAGTTGGCTTTTTACAGTATCCCAAGACGATCCGGAAAATGATTTACACGACCAATGCCATCGAATCTGTCAACAGTGGTTTGCGGAAAATTACTAACAACAAGCGGATATTCCCTAATGATGAGTCTGTGTTCAAATCTTTTTATTTGACTTTAAATTACATGACGGCAAAATGGACGATGCCGATCCAAAACTGGGGAGAGGCTCTATCTCATTTTATGATTAAATTTGAGGGTAGAATTTAATGCCCTTTTTTGAATTTCCACAAATCTTTGGACACTCCCTCTAACTCACAAATACGTTACCCATATGCCTATAACTAAAGAAAACGCACCTTTTGTTACTTGAGCTCTTGCAACTCTCATGGATGTAAGTTAGATTACAATAACGAGCAATACTTGAGAAATGTTTTATGTCCATTGACAAACGAAAACGCATAGGAAGATATAGTACTAGTTCTACTGTTGGAGAAACCTATAAAGCTTATATCCCCTCTGATTTACCCCCAAAGCCCCCATTAGAGTTAGATAGTTTATATCCTCTGCTTGATCAAGCAAACATAGCCATTGGTCGCTTAGATGGGATGAGTACTCTTTTAC
>CAZMBF010000212.1:0-1725 GCA_964564365.1 uncultured Alphaproteobacteria bacterium | reverse complement strand
CCTTCTTTGATAGCAAACTGACTTTGATTCATTTGGGTAGTTACCATATTACCATCAATCTGGTGTATTTGAGCTTTTGCTTTTTCGCTTAATGTGACGGAAAGTCCTGAACATGCCTTAATCGTCACCTCACTAAAATCATGTGCGGTTACCTTAACAGGTGCTTGCATTTCAGGTATGAAAATGTGGCTTTTTTCCCGAACATCAATAATCAAAAAGAGTGTATTTGGAACAGATATGCGTATTTTCGCAGGAAAGTCTTTGCTTCCAAGATGTGAGACGGTTAAGATGTTGTTTTCAGAAGTAAGTTTCAGCTCTTCAAAATCTCGTCGTTCTGTTGTGATAATAACGTCTTTATCAGAAGAAAGAAGGAATTGAATATCAGCAAATAAACTGTCGATTTTTATTGTAGAAATATCTTTAAAACGCAGGCTATTTTGAGGCGTTGCGCCCTGAAAACTGCATAGGGATATCAGTAAAACGGAAAACATGAGTTTTTGTAACATGAGTTTCATTACATTAATTGTTTCTTATCAGGGCTATGGTATCAAGTTATATTTCATAAATCTATTGCATTTTAGACGCGTTAAGGTAGGATTAGTCTAGATATAAAAT
The DNA here is from genome assembly GCA_964564365.1 of uncultured Alphaproteobacteria bacterium. GTDB lineage: Bacteria > Pseudomonadota > Alphaproteobacteria > UBA6184 > UBA6184 > Bodonicaedibacter. Next base: position 1,110 of record CAZMBF010000212.1, on the reverse strand, counting down.
GAGGTTAATTATGCAAATATCAACAGGCGTCTCTAAAAAGTACTTTTCAGAGCTTTTTTTGCTACCACTTTCTTTAAGCTTAGTGTTAGCAATATCAGCACAGATTAACGTGGCGTTATACCCTGTTCCGATTACATTACAATCGTTGGCTATATTATTTATCGGCTTATTGTGTTCTCCACAAACAGCTGTGTTAGCGGTGGGTTACTATATAATAGAAATTGCGATGGGGTTGCCATTCGCCTCCGGCTTTTCTGGAGGTCTTGCTGTCTTGCTTAGCCCCAGAGCTGGTTATTTTATTGGCTTTGTAGCAACGGCCTATATTTCTTCCACAATCACAGCCTATTCACGCAGTGTATTAGGATTAACAATCGCTGCCATGTCGGGTATCGTTGCTTTGTACGTAGCCGGCGCTGCGTGGCTATCGATGTTGTTTGGATTTGAAAAGGCTGTGGTGGTTGGGCTATATCCGTTTTTAACTGAGATTCCAGCATTTATTACAATTGCTGTTATCATAAGTTACACCATCCATAATTCAAGACTTAAAGCGCAGTAGTTAACTACCGTAGTAGTGCCGTCAATAACGTGGGTGTGTGTGTTAATTGTAACTGCACTCCCAATTCATCTAAGCCCATCAATATAAGTTCCGGCAAAATGGTTTGCGCTCTGAAAGGTTCACGTATTTTTTTTGTAATTTTATCCAGAGATGCATTTGCAATTACAAGCGGGCCAGATACTTCAACCGAGGTTAATATAGGAGAGAGTGACATTTGAATGACTCCTCCTTTGGGAAGAGTGTCTACAAGTAAGTAAACGATGCATGCTGATACCCTTAGAAATAACGTTTGTTGCGATGAAGGAGGATCAAACTCATCTAGCATAAACTTTACCTTAAAGTGAGAGCACGCATTTTTGCAATGATCTGAAAACTCTTTATGTGTAGGGGGGGTATCTGTTTTTCCAAAGGCAAAGGCATACCTGAAAAAGTTTATACGTTGTAGGGTTTTTTTCATGCTGTCTTGCAGCAAAGCATAGGCAGGATCAAGACGAAGCGATTCAGGCAAATGATCTTCGACAAGGCTTAATCCCATATCAATGGCACTAACGGGT
>CAZMBF010000211.1:0-1733 GCA_964564365.1 uncultured Alphaproteobacteria bacterium | reverse complement strand
AGGCTCGCCCCTGCTTGCCACCTGTGGCATTGTGGGGCGAAGGGCGCCGTAGAAGTGCTTTCTATAACAAGGCTATAACTTCTTTAAGATATCTAGCGAATTGATCACCAACTGCTGATGCGCTTTTGCATCAATATGTTTAGAAAAATAGCCCTTTAAAACATTTAAAGACCCATTGATAATCTGATCATACAGCTGCCTACGAACATGGTCTTTTAAATGGTCAAGTTTATGCTGACCTACATGACGATACTGTTCTGACAGGTGCTCTTTTTGAGCAGACCACTCATCCAGCAACTGGTTAACTTTCGAATCAAACTCTTTTTCCATTGCTGCTATAAGCGTTGGCAAGGCATCTAACCGTTCTTGCGTCCGGCTGAACTTTTTCTCTGCCGCTTTTAAGATTGCTTCAGCATCAGAAAACAACCGTTCAATTTCTTCCTGTCTTGCAGCCAATGCACTGTCTAGCTTAGGAAGAATTAACTTATAAAATACACCGCAGCAAACAATAAATGAAACTCCAACCCAAAACTCAGCGGTATTAATCATGACTTTCGATCTTTTTAAGTTCTTTAGTTAACATTGCCTTTAACGTTTTATCCACATCAGCACATTCAGGCAGCTGTTTCTGTATAAACTGCGCCAACACACTTTCAAGTTCAGCAGGAACCTGCTTCAATATCTTGTGTTTAGATGCATTCAATTCATCCTCAAGCTTCTTAATCTCTGCATTGATTGATTGCTTTAAATCCGCCTCCAGATCTTCTTTGCTGCTTTGGATAAAACTAGATACCTGCTGAAGTCTTTCCTGTTGCTGTTGCTTAACTCGATTGAGCTGATCATCATATTTCCCAAACATTATCTCAGTTTGAGCATCAAAATTTTTCGCCTCAACTAATATGCTGTTTATCTTCTGTTCACGTTCTGCCAATTTGGATGTCATTTTGGGAACAAGGAACTTCCAAAGATATAGAAACACCATACCCCAGCATATCGCTAGCCAAAATAGTTGTGATGAAAATGTTGAAACGTCAAGCTGTGGCATAATACCTAAGGTTCACCCTATTTATTTAAACAAAATCATAAATGCAATCACCATCGCAAAAATAGCAACGGCTTCTGTCACGGCAAACCCGATCATTCCAATGCCGAATACTTGATCACGCGCAGATGGATTGCGTGCTACTGAGCTAATAAAGCTTGAAAAGATGTTCCCAAGTCCAATACCAACCCCTAGCAGAGCAATCATACACAACCCTGCCCCAATCATTTTTGCTGCTTCAATTTCCATTTTTACCTCTTACCTTTATTAAACTCAATTAATGCAAATGTAATGCATCATTCAAATAGACACAAGTCAAGATTGAAAAAATATACGCCTGAACAAGTGCCACAAATACTTCAAAAAACGTCAAAAGGACCGTCATGCCCAAAGGAATAATCCCCCCAACAACTCCTAAACTAATAATAAACCCCGCAAAGATTTTCAAAACGATATGTCCCGCCATAATGTTTGCGAACAACCGCACAGACAAACTAATAGGTCGAGATAAATATGAAATCAGCTCAATCGGAATTAACACTGGCGCTAAAAACATTGGCGCCCCTTCAGGCAAGAATATCTTTAGATACCCAACACCATGATGAATAAATCCGATAAAAGTGATCGCAATAAACACCATAGCTGCCATTGCGAATGTCACAATGATATGGCTTGTAAACGTAAAGGTATA
>CAZMBF010000210.1:0-1759 GCA_964564365.1 uncultured Alphaproteobacteria bacterium | reverse complement strand
CCCTCCGGCGTTGAACTTAATTGCAGTTGCTTAAACACCCCAATTAATCCATGAAAGTATCGCTTATGATGACCAAAGTTCAAAATAACAGACCCTGGTTGCTTAATAAACGTCTTTGGAACCAAGTTCAAATTGGGCGAAGATAACGTTACCTGTATCTCATACGGCTCAGATAATGCTTCGGTAATACTAGCACTAATAACCTCAAATTGAGGCTCAGGCGCATCTGGGTCATCTAAAAAGCAATCAAAGCGAAGAAACAGCTTTTGCTTTAACATTTCTATTATTCCTTTTATTATAAAAAGTATAATTCATGTTAAAACAGAACGAAAGAAGGAAATAGCCCCCTGATGTTAAAAAAGGTTATTCATTGGATTGCAGAATACGGGATTTCTGCGTATGACCCAATTAAGATTGCGGAAGATTTAAATGTAGACGTGTCCAAACTCCCAACATCTGCTGTTGAGGCCTTTAAATTAACCCTCACCGAAACGCTATCAACAACATTTAGCAGCCTAAACATCGCCACCCCAAACACTAGCGATGAACTATTTGATTGTATCTTAACCTTTTTTGAATCTCTTCATGAATACAAAGATGACTTTAATACCATCTATTCCAAACACTCATTAAACTTAAATCAGCTAAGCTTTTTGCCTGTATTTCAAATGATCTCTCAATCTTTATTTCAATCACAGATCATCACTTTTTTAGATAAAGCCACCTATAGCATAATAGTGATAAAGCTTTTTCACACTTGGCTTCACGATACGTCGCACGATTTAGCTAAAACTAGCCATGCGATCAATCAGTTATGCCATTCGATTTTTTACACCTGTTAAGATTTTTTTAACGCTTTCTAACTACAATGAATTTGTATATGCCAGATCAACCCATAAAAAAGGATAATACAATGAACAAACTAATTTTACGCCTAATGGCAGTGTGCTCTTTAATTGCCTTGACAATTGCCCCTGGAAGCATAGATGCGAGAGGTTCTCAAGCATCCCATCATGCGAAACCGCATAAAGCCCCCCCCAAAAAAGCAAAAAAACATGTAAATGCTCAAAAGAAAAAGCATAGCGCGGCAATAGAGCATAAGAACTCACATGAGTCTAAAGCAAAAAAAGAACACCCTCCCAAAGATAATAAAAACAAGCATTCCAAGAAAACTAAAGCCACCAAAAAGTCTAAATCTCAAGAAACTAAAGCCACCAAAAAGTCTAAATCTCAAGAAACTAAAAAAATGGCACGCGGCGCTGCAGAAAAGACTTCTGGCTCATTCGCAGCCTTTGTAGGCTCAGATCTTGGTCACTCTCTTATAGAAAAGGGAAAAGCTGCTGTTAGTGGTGAAGTTGAAAAAAGAACGGGAGTTAAACTACCTGCTCCAGCAGATGATGATGCCCCTGCTGATGACGATGCCGGTGACGATACAGCCCCTGCTGATGAAGAAGCGAATGCTGATGACGAAGAAGCTCCTGCTGATGACGCTGGTGATGAAGACCAATAAATCCATCACAATCTATAATAAAAAGCTTCCCTCAGGAAGCTTTTTATTTTTGTTCGCGTAAAATTAGTGTATATTTTGCCTGTGATTAATTAGTCTAAGGTATCTTTGTGTCGATATTTTTGTTTTTGATGATTGTGCTTATCTGTCTTGTTTTAAGCGGATTCATCTCTGCTATTGAAACTGCATTTACGGCAGCTTCGAAAGGCAAGTTGCAAAACCTTATCAAAAAGGGAAATCGAAAAGCCGCAG
>CAZMBF010000209.1:0-1763 GCA_964564365.1 uncultured Alphaproteobacteria bacterium | reverse complement strand
ATCTCTAGCTCTTTTTCAAGATGGTGAAACAGCTGAAAGTATTCGTCTCTTGGGGCGGTGGACAGTTGTTTGACACGTCGCGGCTTTATTTTGTCGGATATTTTGGTCCATTCATATCCCACCAACAAAACGGCCTGTGCTAAATTTAAGGACGAGTAGGCTGGGTTTAGTGGAAATTCAAGAATGCAATTGGCCAGAGTGATGGATTGATTGGTGAGGCCGCTTTTTTCGCATCCAAACATGACAGCGGTTTTTTCTTTATGTTCGATCCGTTCTTTTAACAGAGGGAATACACCTTCGGGTGAATAAACGTGTTTATACAGTTCGTGTTTGCGAGGAGATGTTGCGACAAGAAATTGAATGTCTGCAATCGCGTCGTCTAATGAAGTGAATACGCGCATAGCCTTCAGGACGCTGTCTCCACCTGCGGAGGCAGCAATGGCACGTCCATGAAGAATGGGAGAGCCATCCCCGATCCATTTTGGATTGACTAATCGTAGATCTTGCAGGCCACAATTCAGCATGGCGCGTGCGGTCATGCCTACGTTTTCGGGCAAAGCAGGATCAACCAGGAGGATACTGGGGCCGTTAGTCTGTAGATTGTTTGCAGTGCGATTCGTTCCAGCCATAAGTTTATGACCGAAGTTGTTCGAGGAGTTGAGGATAAGTAATGCGAATACGGGTAATTTGGTTGCGTTTGCGCGCAATTACTTTACATTTTAAGCCATAAATCATGAACTCTTGACTAATTTCAGGAATTTGCTCGGTTTCATGAATGATAAGCCCAGCTAGGGTTGCAGCTTCTTCGTCAGGAAGATCCCAATCAAACTCTCGATTTAAGTCTCGTAACGTGACCCACCCGTGAACGGAAATGGTGTGTGGGCCTTCTTTGCGAACACCAGGGACGGTCACGTCGTGTTCATCATCGATTTGTCCGACAATTTCTTCTAAAATGTCTTCAAGGGTAACGATTCCTAATAAAGCGCCATATTCGTCTACGACACATGCAAGATGTTCGCGACGTGCGCGGAATGCATTTAATTGGTCTAACAATGAGGTCGACTCGGGGATAAACCAGGGTTTTACGCAAGCGTCTTTGATTTGAATGTCCGTAATTTCACCATCATGGCGGGCGATGGCGCGTAAAAGATCCTTTGTATGAAGAATACCAATTATGTTTTCGCGGTTATTTTCCCAAACAGGATGACGCGTATAGGGGCTGGAAAGAACTTGTTCCAATATTTTATCCATGGGAGTTGATGCATCAATCATGACCATGTTTTTCCGATGGGTCATAATCTCATCCACACTTACCTCGGCAAGATCAAGGATACTTTCCATCATGGCTTTTTCATTTTGAGCCTTAGACCCCATATGGGCATGTAGGGCGATGGCTCCTTTTAGTTCATCAACGCTTTCATTGGGATCGGTTTCTTTAGAGCCGACACCAACTAACCTTAGGGAAAAACGAGCAATAAGATTGGTTAAACGCAACAGCGGTTTAACCACTTTTAGAAAAACTCTGATGAATCCGATGGTTCTAATGGCAATTTTTTCGGGGTAATAATAGGCGTAAAGTTTGGGAATAATTTCACCATAAATCATAATCAAAATTGTCATGATGACCGAGGCCATCATTACGCCGGCTTCATTAAACACGCTTGTTAGGGCGGCGGTTGCCACAGAAGTAGCTGATACTTCTAAGAGTGTTTCGCTGGCGAGTAAGGCGCCGATTATGTCTGACATACTGTTGCGGCGCAGTT
>CAZMBF010000208.1:0-1764 GCA_964564365.1 uncultured Alphaproteobacteria bacterium | reverse complement strand
TTTATCGCCCGTTTCAAAGTTTGCATATCCACCTTGTTTTGTGCCGGATACATTCACTTTCAGGGATCCTTTGGCATCATACCGCCACTCGTGTCCACGCATCTGGGGTTGCGATTCAGGGAAGAGGGCTCGACACACTTCGGGAATCCTCTCTTTTAGGGCGCGCACTATGAGGTCGAGCTCCAGCCTTGCGTCCAGCCCCTTTTCTTTTTGATGAGATTGCGGAGGTCGTATCCGAGTGTTACCTTTGATTGTGCGCTGTGATTGGCGTATCAGATCTTGTGTCTTTCCTGGAACGTTGACAGCGGGCTCTCCTTGCTCTGCCATCCTTGCATCTTGTGCAGTTAATGGCTTTACGGCATAGCCCCTAAAGGTCGCATCATTCACGACTGCTTGCGAGTCAATACGGTAAAAATCTTCATTTCTGTATAACTTATCTTTCACATAATTGAAGGCTTTGTTGAGGACAGACGTCTTTGCGGTCTGTTTCATCAATTCCTGGGGGGTAAGATACCGCACTGTTGTTTCCTTAGATCCGTCTCGAGACAACTGATTCATCAATGTTTCCCTATCCTGTGCCTCGTCTTTGGAAACAATGTAGTGTACCTGTTGTTTCTGTCGAGTGACACCCACATAAAACAGATTCTGATTCATATATGGGCTGTGGAGGGCATAGGCATGATCTACGGTCTTACCTTGAGACTGGTGATAGGTGCCAGCATACCCCAATTGATACCGATTAAACGTTTGAGGATTAAACACCACCTCACGCCCCTCATCGGTCTTGACGACAAAACAATTCTCCTGTGCTTCAACAAGCGTGCCGAGATCGCCATTGGTGACCCCCAATTCACGGTCATTGGCACGGAACTGAATGCGATCCCCTTGGCTCACATAACAGGTTCCCAAGAAGGTTTCGCACCGATATTCTATCCCAGACAACTCGCCCCATTCTTTGCGAGTGTTACGAATCATCTCATTTAAGACTAACGCATAGCGATTCCGATGCTCCATGATGAAGTAGGACGCGACATCGCCAGACCCTTTCCCCGCAGCGTCTATTCCCTTGGAAACGCGTTCTTGAAGGCGATCATGTTTCCAAAGCGCTACGAGCTTTCCTAAGGCATCATCTTTTGTTGCTACCCAATGCAGGCAGCGATTCTGTTCGAGTGCCGTGAGTGCCGTTTGTACACCCGCTGAGGACACCCCCTGTGATAACGTTTCCGACAGCTCTTTCTGCCAATCTTTGGTCTGACGGCGCACCTCAGTCAGTTCATAAGCGCCATAACGTTCACACAAGACGTTAAACATCCCCCCACGATCCACGGAGGAGAGCTGACGATCATCGCCCACTAAGATGACCTGAGCGCCTTTATCCCACGCAACCTTCAGAAGCTCTTGCATCACGGCAGTCCCAACCATGCCGCCCTCATCCACCATCAAGACGTCCTTCCGCCTCAAAGGATCCACCCCGTTTTTTTGCTGAAACAAGAACCGATGCAGGTTCTGGGCGCCTTCAAATCCCTTGGACTCTAAATCTTTGGCCACACTGGACGTAGGCGCTAACCCTCGCACACGATATCCATTGCTATGAAACAGCTCCCGAATCGCAGACATTACGTGGCTTTTGCCTGTACCAGCACGTCCTTGAATACATACCAACCGTTGACCTAATGCTGTCCCTTCAAAGGCGGCTAATTGCTCTGCGCTTAGACGATAGGTGTGTGCAATCTTAGCCCCTTTTGAAGAGAGTAATGTTGCACC
>CAZMBF010000207.1:0-1774 GCA_964564365.1 uncultured Alphaproteobacteria bacterium | reverse complement strand
TAATGCGGTAAGAAATTCGCGTAATTAAAAAGTTAAAGACTCTGAAAAAGAAAATGGGGAGGGTTTTCAGCGCATAAATGGTAATACCCACGGTTACAAGACCAAATACAGCTAATATCTTATCTTCTGGCAATCTAAAGATTGTTGCCCCAAAGATATAATACGCAAAAGCTGCCAGCAACATTCCCAACGTATCAACATAGTTCGCAGTTGCAAAAATGCGACCACGCTCATTTCCTTTGGCACGTTGGTGCAAAAAGGTATAAATAGGAATAATAAACAACCCTGCAGAGAATCCTGTTATGGAAAGCCCAACCGCAGTTTGAATATACGAATCCCCTGAAAAGGCCGCCCATAATGTACCAATCGCAATACCAATGGATCCAAAAGGAATTAGCCCCGGCTCATAGGTATCTTTTGACCACCATCCAGCAACTACACAGCCAGTGGCAATACCTAAACCAACAAATCCTTGTAATAAAGCGGTTTGCGTTTCACCCACGTGGAGGATTTCTTTTCCATATAAAGGCAATATGGTCTGAACCAAAGCGCCTAAGAACCAAAACCAACCAATCCCTAATATAGCCACTGCAATTGCTTTGCGACGATAGATCGTCTTTGCACTATCCCAAATATCTCGCCAAGGATTAATGGGAAATGGCTTATCCAAAGGCACATACTCTAACTTAGGAATTCGAAGACTGTTAAGATACCCTACCAATGCAACGCATATTAGAATTAACCCAACAAACCATTTTTTATCCTCATACAATTGATAAAAAACACCCCCTAATAGCGCACCAACAATGGCAGCAATAAAAATACTCATCCACAGTAAGGAGTTTGCTAAGGTCAGATATCGTTTGTTTAATAGCTCTGGTAACAAGCCCACCTTTGCAGGGAAAAAGATGCAGGCTCGCGTCATCATCAAAAATAAGCACACTAGCAAAAATTCAAGATTCCCCCATATGAATGCAATTAAAATAATTGCAGTAATGAAAACTTCAGCTAACTTCACATACATAAATATGTTACGTTTGGAAAAGCGATCCGACAGATATCCAGAGTATCCAAGGAATAACAAGTACGGCAGAACAAAGATGATCCCAATTAACGAATTGTATTCTCGTATGGTTTCAACATCACTAAAAGTTCCCGTGATCATAAACATCAAGAAGAACTTGAAAATATTATCAGAAAATGCCGACAAAAATTCTGAAATTAAATACGGAACAAATCCTTTTTTGCGCAGCAATGCGCCATAAGACACTGGTTCAAGTGTTAGTTCCTGATTCACGCTATTTCCACCCTTTTAATAATCATTCCACTAATACCCGATCTACTAACCCAAGTTCAAGAAATTTTACAAGATAATGTCGTTTAAAAAATATTAACAGTGATTTGAATTCTTTGTGAATGATACCTTTATCTGGCAGGTCTTGCAAGTATTCTGACACCACGTCAACACAATATTGAGGCGCCATCGCTTCGTGCACCTTCGTAAGCGCTGAAATAAGCATCGACATCTTTTGATCGAAAGGTATCAACAATCCAGAAACGGGCTCAACCACTACACTTCCCTCATTCAAAAAGCGACGTATATCTGAAAACATTTCCCGATTATCCGAAAAGCAGAATTGCAACTTAGCTGGTTTTGTCGTTATAGCGCTTTCAGACTTATATGGTTTGTTCAACGTATATCTTACTTGATCTGCCATCACCAACAACATCAATCGATCAACTATTTCCTGAGGAGACCTGGCTAAATGACCAA
>CAZMBF010000206.1:0-1777 GCA_964564365.1 uncultured Alphaproteobacteria bacterium | reverse complement strand
CCAATGGCTTGTTGAGTGAGGATGCGGTACAATCTGCCAAACAGGCACTTTGTGCTAACGGGTTTGCAAAGACGGCCGCCTCTGGATTCATGACCGCACCCCACTCGGGATCGTTCCAAAAGGGATCCAGTTCCGTCATATAGGCAATATCTAATTTCTCGCGCTCAATGCATAAAAAGTCTGTGAGGAGTTCGAGCCACGCGATCACAGGATAGATATACCAATGAACATGGTAAAAACTGTTCTGCGTTCCGACTTCATCAATACGACCCACCGTCCCACGATTTTTAACGTTTTCGGATCCAAGGGAAATCCCACCCATCCCCACCAAACAATAAGCACTTCGCGTCACATCCACAAGACGCGAGGGCTCCCAAAAAGACATGGGGATGCCTACTTTTGGAGGGAACCCGGGGCATTTGCAGATCCATGTATTATAATCTGTAAAATCTTCCCCACCTGTCACCTTTGCACTTGCCACAGTAATCGGGAACAAACACTCCCAACAGATGTCCGTAATGGGATTTACAAACTTACCCCGACATTTAGCCTCCAAACTACTTATCAACACTAAACCAAGAAGAAGCAGTAATCTCATTTTTCTGCTCCTGTTTTGATGTGAATGAAGTCCATCACATAGGGAATCGTCAACGTTCCAGACACTGTATGCGTTTCATCTTTCTGCTTCACCACGAACAGTGGCACCTGATTCACCTTCAACCGATCAAACAGTTTGGGATCAATCCGAATCGGTGCGGTTATTCCGTATTTACGGAACTCCAACACGTTCGCTGCAAACGCTTGGAAGCTATTATTGGGTAACCCTTTCAGCACGAACACGCCTTGATGACGTATCAGATCTTCATTTAAGTCTTTCCAAACCTGAGTTGGAACAGAAAAAGACATACATACCTGAAGTGATGGCTCACTATCTGGAATAGACTTAATCGATGGACATTTTCCTTTACAGGAGGCCTTGTTAGCATTAGACGCATCATCCTGTCCATGAATGATCGTTTGAGCCTCCGCAAGACCTTCTTGAGAAATTGGAGCTTTTAAGTGTCGAACATCCTTCTCATAGAGTTTCGCGTTCTTTTCTGCAATTTCGTGAAGCGTTTGAACGTCTTTTTCAACAGCTTTATTCTTTTGCACGTTTACAGCTTGCTGTATTGCCGTATGAGTGTCTTTGTGTGAACTTGCAACACTTTCCTGCACAAAAAGTCCTATCATCACAAGACTCCATCGAAACCACTTAAATCGCCAGAGATTTAATCTCAAGAGATTGAATCGCCAGAGATTTAATCTCCAGAACTTGAGTTGCCATAGAACCTGCATGACATATCCCAACATTGCAGCAGAAAGCAGCGCATTCAGTCCAACTGGTGAACTAAGTACACCACCCCATGAAGAAAGCTGAGACGCGCACGGAACAAACATCATCTTTTCGTCGACGATATGGGCGTTCGCCTGACACTTCTGGCTTAAATACCCCAGCTTCTGAACCACATCCCAAAGGCTCCAAAGGGTTTCGATGGCGATCACCCCACACAAAAGCAGCAGTCGAAAAAAGCTCGCACGATATCGATAGAGTATCGCTGTCACCAAGATACTTACATACACCACCCGGTATCCCTTACACATGAAGCAGGCCGGATATCCCTTGATGAGCTCCCAATAGATCACTTGCAAAACGCCTTGACCACCAAACAGTAGGTATAGCCAGTTTCGAACCTTAATGCGCATCTCCACCTCCAAAACCCTCTTTGATTTCAAGCAG
>CAZMBF010000205.1:0-1783 GCA_964564365.1 uncultured Alphaproteobacteria bacterium | reverse complement strand
ATACATGCATGATCAAGAGCTAGTACACTTGGAATATTTTGAATCAATGATAACACTGCGCAAGGTTAGGCCTACGGCTTTGATGCCTTTATGGAAATGGATAGGGCGAACAGCGGGAGCAGTTTCTGGAGCGTTGGGTTCGAAAGCTGCAATGGCGTGTACAGAGGCGGTTGAGGATGTTATTGATCACCACTATGCAGAGCAAATTCATCAACTGGAAAAGAAGCATCGGGAAGAAATTGAATTGATTAATTCACTAAAAAGATTTAGAGAAGATGAATGCAATCATCGTGCTGCGGCAGCTGAGTACAATCAGTCTCCCAAAATGATGAAAAATGTTATTAAGCAAATAATTAAATTGGGCGTTAAGACAGCTATTAAAATATCAAAAAGAGTTTAGGAGAATATACACTATCATGAAATATATTATTTCTGCTGCAGTGACAGCAATAGGTATTAGCGGGATTTATGGAGATGTGGGGGAAAAGCGTCCTGCTGATTATAAGTTTTCTCGCCCGATCCCCTTGAGTTTGGGCTTTTTCCCGGGCTTTGTGATCAATCAATCTGTCAGTGAGTTTCATATGGCAATTGAAAAAAACACCGGCTGGGTCTTTGATGCTGGTCATAAATGGTTACAACCTGAAACAAAATTAGGTCGTATCGGGTATAAGTACTTATTGTTTCCTTTGGTAATGGGCCCCATGAATAAAGCGATTCGAATCACCACAGATCTTCATGGTAAATCAAGCCGTTTCCAGGCTTTGGGTTGGAAGACAGAATATGTGAGCAACAAGTACGAGACATATGCTCAAAATTACTGGTCAATGGCAGGGAAAAACGTGTGGAAGTCTTATAAAGGAATGTTAAGTACAGTTGAAAACGTTGATGCAGTTCCAACAAAGTTTGATGGTACGGTGGATAAAGTGGCATCTCGATTTGTGAAAGCAACTCCAGATGTGGATGTGACCCCCATGAAAGAGGCCATTAAGGAAGCTTTGAAAAACGAAACTGTGGATGCGAATAAAGTTGTATTACAAGAAGATATTGGAAATATGCGCTCTGTTCTAGCCGATGCTCATTTAACACCTCAGGGACAGGTCTTAACACGTGCAGGAGGTTATAACGCCCGCATGATGCATGCTCGTGATATTGAGGATACATTGTGGTATGAAGGTGGGGGGCACATTGCCCAACTATCTAACCATAGTGTTGCAAAGTTAACAGTTGCAATCGATGGAATCGCAGCATATATGCTGCGGAAGCACGAGTCTGGGGTTTATACAGACTTAGGCCGTGTATTAGCTGCTTATGACAGCATTGGCGTTAATTTAGATCCTAAGAAAGTAGCAATGTACAGCGCATTGTGCTTTCTAGGAAGTGCAGAGTTCTGGGGAAGATTTTTTGAAGAAGCTGACTATATTTCGTCTGGAGATGCGTATGTTAAGGCTCCTGAAATTGGTGGTTTCCGTCTTCCGAACTTAGGGTTTTACTTCACAACCAAAGGTTTATCGTATCAACTTACAACCGGCTACCGTATCGGCCAAGAATGGTTTTTCCCATTGGCTGTTGAATGGGTATTCAAAGGGCCAAAGGATATTTTCGAATTCACTGCAGGTGTGCGTAAACAATTTGGATGGATGGGTGCTTACATCCAGGGTGAGGTCGTTGCAAACTTTCAAGAGTCAGGCTATGGCGGGAAAGTTGCTGTGGGTGTAAAACCATGTCAGTTATTCTATGCAGATTGTGGCGTTAGAATCGATCATATTGATACATTAGAAGGTGA
>CAZMBF010000204.1:0-1799 GCA_964564365.1 uncultured Alphaproteobacteria bacterium | reverse complement strand
TATAGGCTTGTGCCTTTTAAGTATCCATCACGTTCCAAGGCTTCTTCAATTTTAGCAGAGCCCGAGTCTGTTAATGTGATGCTTTTGCCTTTTTCATCTTTTTCATAATCAGCCTCTGTAAGGATAGACATATAGCGGTTTGCGATATAATACCACTGAGATGAGTCTTCTGCGGGTCCAGAGATAATCAATGGAGTTCGCGCCTCATCAACCAAAATACTGTCTACTTCGTCTACGATTGCGTAATTGAAAGGGCGTTGAACCATTTCTTCTAACGAGAACTTCATGTTATCGCGCAGATAGTCAAAGCCTAATTCATTGTTCGTTGCATACGTAATATCAGCTGCATAGGCCTTTTTACGCTCCATGTCACTCATGCCGCTGACGATACAGCCAACTGAAAGACCAAGGAATCGGTAGACCTGACCCATCCATTCGGCATCACGACGAGCAAGATAGTCGTTCACAGTGACAACGTGAGCACCTTTACCAGTAAGCGCGTTAAGGTAAACTGGGGCTGTCGCAACAAGGGTTTTACCTTCTCCGGTGCGCATTTCGGAAATCATGCCATTGTGCAAAACCATGCCGCCAATTAATTGGACATCATAGTGACGTTCACCCAACACTCTACGTGCGGCTTCACGTACGGTTGCAAACGCCTCGGGAAGGAGTTGATCCAACGTTTCACCTTTTTCAAGGCGGGCTTTAAATTCAGCAGTTTTATGTTGTAAATCAAAATCTGACAACGATGTAAACTGAGGTTCGATTTCATTAATCTTATGAACAACTTGTCCAAAACTGCGTACCAAACGATCATTCGCAGATCCGAAAATTTTTTGTATGAGCTTAAACAGCATTTTTTACCTTTAATTGTAGTAACTTTAGTGAATTTCAGTATAATAGAAATTGGTTAAAATATTCACTACAAAGTAGTATAAAATAGAAAATATTACAAAGAAAAAATGTTAACGATCTTAGCTATTATTCAAGGGATTGCAGAGTTTCTGCCCGTAAGTTCTACCGCCCACGTGATCATTATTGCTAAATACTTTGGTAATTTCTATCCGGGGATTCATTATTTGGTAGTGTTGCATTTAGGCAGCATGTTTGCAATCATCCTATATTTTTGGAAGGATGTGTGGCGCATCTTTTTGGGGTGGCTAAAGTTATTGAAAGGTGAAGTCACGGATTACTTTAAACTAAGCATCTCGGTGGTAATCGCAACGTTACCCGTGGTGGTTATTGGGTTGCTAATCCATAAAAAACCTCAAGATACGCCCCTTATTATCGGCGTTAACAGCATTATTTTTGGTGCGCTGTTGTATCTTGCTGATCTGCGAAAAAAGGATGATAAGCCATTGTTTTCAATGTCATATTTAGATGCCATCTTAATTGGATTGGCGCAGTCATGTGCTTTGTTGCCAGGAGCCAGCCGTTCGGGAACGTGTATGATGGCAGCAAGAGCCTTAGGGTATTCAAGAATCGATGCGACGAGGTTTGCGTTTCTGCTTGGAATTCCAGCCATTTTAGGTGCAAGTGTTTTGAAGCTAGCTGACATCGTATGGGGAGACCCCACCATCGATATCGAGCTATTTGCTTATGGCAGTTTAATATCTTTTGCCGTAAGCTATCTGGTCATTGTGATTATGTTGCGCTTGCTAGAGCGAATTTCGTTTTTGCCCTTTGCGTTGTACCGAATCATTATTGGAATCGTTTTGCTGTTGTTCTTTTAAGTAAGCCCCCCCCCATTCATAAAGCATTAACTATGTCGTGATAGATTAAGGGAAGTGGTAAGACTC
>CAZMBF010000203.1:0-1811 GCA_964564365.1 uncultured Alphaproteobacteria bacterium | reverse complement strand
CTATATACTCAGCTACAATGCTGCGCCATTTGGTTAATCTTTGTTTTTGTTCTTCAGTTTGCACAATCTTCTCCCTATTACAGAGCATAGATTGCGGTTATGCCCGTATACTGCTGTAAATTAGGTTTTGGTGACTGATTAAAAGTCAGTTGCAAGGCCCATCAATATTCTCCAAAATAGATTTTCGATAAACTATTTAGCACGGAGTAATACTGATGGACGGCTATAATATTAAACTGAAACCAGAGGATTTAGTAGGGCTTTTAACGGAAAATGATACGATGGCTCAGCTTTTAACCAGCATCATTAACCAAGTTTTGGAAGCTCAATGCACAGAACAGCTTAAGGCGGAACGTTATGAGCGCAATGAAGATCGGGAAGCCTACCGCAATGGCTATCGAGCCCGCACATTATATACACGCGTAGGCCCGCTCACATTACGTGTACCACAAACGCGTGATGGAAGCTTTAGCACGGATATATTTAATAAGTATCAACGTAGCGAACAAGCGTTTGTATTGGCCATCATGGAAATGTATCTGCAAGGTGTCTCAACACGAAAGGTCGCGAAAGTAACAGAAGCATTGTGTGGCGCCAGTTTTTCAAAATCAACGGTCAGTCAGCTATGCGTTAATTTAGATGCTATTGTAAATGCTTGGCGGAATCGTAATTTAAAGGGCAAAAAGTACCCATTTTTAATTGTTGATGCGTTAGTAATTGATATTCGTCGTGATGCTGCTATTAGAAGCTCAGGCATGTTAATTGTGTATGGTGTTAATGAAATTGGTCAACGAGAACCTCTTGATTTTATGGTGGCAGATAGTGAATCAGAATCTAGCTGGATTGCTTTATTTAAGCGATTAAAATCACGAGGGCTCGATGAGGTGGATCTGGTGGTATCAGATGCGCATGCGGGATTGGTAACGGCATTAAAGCAGCAGTTTCAAGGTGCACAATGGCAACGTTGTCAGGTGCATTTTATGCGTAATATTTTAGGCATGTCTCCGCGGCATTTACGCCGAGAAATAGCTGAT
Source organism: uncultured Alphaproteobacteria bacterium (assembly GCA_964564365.1). GTDB lineage: Bacteria > Pseudomonadota > Alphaproteobacteria > UBA6184 > UBA6184 > Bodonicaedibacter. The sequence continues at coordinate 777 of CAZMBF010000203.1, read as the reverse complement.
AAATTAAAGCTGGTATTTATTGCTGCTGATGTCACAACCGCACGAAAATTAGCACAAGATATCATGAGAGAATATGAGACTAAAGCTGAGAAGGCGATGAATATACTTGAAGCAGGGTTTGATCATGCGTTAACCATTTTAAGCTTCCCTGAACGTTATAGGAAACGCTTACGCACAACGAACCTAGCTGAACGCATGAATGAGGAAATCCGTAGACGACAACGCGTTATTCGGATATTCCCCAATGAGCAAGCAGCTGAACGCCTAATTGGTGCGTTGCTAAACGAGTTTTATGAGGAGTGGCAAGAGGGTTATCGCTATCTTGACATGGGTGAGTATTGGGATTGGCGCAAAGAGAATCAAGAAATCTTTGCAGCTGACACCAATGTCGTTCAGATCAATTCATAAATACAGGAGTTTTGGAGAATGAGAATTTACAGCAAAAAAAGGACTTGATCTGATAGGGCTTAGGGCGATTTTTAAAAGACTTGAAACTATCATTTTGATTTTCAATATTTTTTCCCATAGGTCATTTTCCTTTTAATCACCGGCTACACATCACCGGCTATATTATAGCGTCTTTTTTGGTTCTGAAACAGGGCGAAATATTAAGCACGATAAGGGAGATTATAGGATATAATGCAAGCATTGGGCAGTAGGGTGACGATTCATGAAAAAATCATTCAAAGTGCAGTCACAAATCAACCTGGATGGACTAGGGGTCAAAAATGGATGAATTGCAGGGCTGCTATGGATGTCAGGTGTTTAAAACACGAG
>CAZMBF010000202.1:0-1841 GCA_964564365.1 uncultured Alphaproteobacteria bacterium | reverse complement strand
GAACTTGTCCGCTTCAAGCGCTTTCTGTAACAGAGGATCGGTTTGGGTAGGAGAAGATTCTTTAGGCAGTGACACCTTCTGAACACTATTCCAATCCGGATGGCGCTCTTTAAAGAACGCAACGGCATCTTTGGGATAGCGATTAAAATGAGTGTGAAAGCTTTCTGTTAATTCAGGGCTGAAGCCATGCTTTTCCATATGGCGAACAATCATTTGCCGTTCAGCAGCCAGGGTTTCAGTCACGATTGGCATGTCCAAATCCGCCAGTTTTTGGCGCAGAATATCTGGTGTTAACCCTTTGGGCAGAGGATCAGCAAGATCCCATTTCTCTGGAAGTTTAGGCGCATCTTTTCCAAACGCTAGCCCTACCATTTTTATAGACTTCGCTCCAATCTCTTTACAGCGTTGTGTCATAATTACCATGGCTTTATGACCTATGGCATCATTGTCGGGCCATAATACAACCTCACGTCCTTTGAGGTGGGATAGATCAGCCGCAGCAACATTTCCAGCTCCACCATGCCAAGTGGTCACGACCGTCTCGTGGAAGATCTGTTGTGCCGCTTCGGCGGTTTTCTCGCCTTCGACCATCAAGACAGGCTTTGAGGGGTGATCAACGAGTTCTTTTAAATTATACAAAGGTAGGAGGCTATTGTCTGTTGGTTGATACTTCTTCAACGCCCAGCAGGGTGTAGATGCAGATGACGCTGTATCCAACCCATAGCTTAAGGGTAGGGTCATCTTCCCTGTCTTGGAAGGATCTTTAGGTTCTAAGCGAACCACGTGGAAGAGCGGATTGCCCTGTTCATCCGTATAGGTATATCGTGCTGTTTCACGGTTGTGATGAGCAAGCTTGGCTAAACAGCCTTCACCCAAGTTTGGGGCAGGGTGTTCTGATGTGGGAACGAGGCTCGTCCAAGGCAGGGTGACGCTGGCAACCTGCGGATGCATCCGATAGCTTAGATCCGATGTGGTCGGAGACGGATCATATAACTGATCCCGGATATTCAAGAACGACTTTGCCCAAGTAATGGCTTCTTTCATCGTAGAATTTCGTGCTTCACAGATCAGATGGAGGGGGCCACCTTTGTCCCCCGTTTCAAAGTTCGCATAGCCGCCTCGCTTTGGACCGGAGATATTTACCTTTAGGGATCCCTTTGCGCCATAGCGCCATTCGTGTCCACGCACCTGGGGCTGAGTTTCTGGGAACAGGGCACGACAGACCTCGGGGATCCTTTCTTTCAGCGTGCTCACAATGAGATCGAGCTCCTGACGCGAATCCAGACCTTTCTCTGTTTGATGGGATTGCGGCGGTCGTATCCGAGTATTGCCTGTGATCGTGCGCTGTGAAGGGCGTATCAGATCTTGTGTCTTTCCTGGAACTTTGACATCGGGTTCTCCTTGCTCTGCCATCCTAGCATCTTGTGTAGTTAATGGCTTTACGGCATAGCCCCTAAAGGTCTCATCATTCACGACTGCTTTTGACTCAATACGGTAAAAATCTTCATTTCTGTATAACTTATCTCTCACATAATGGAAGGCTTTGTTGAGTACAGACGTCTTTGCGGTCTGTTTTATCAAATCCTGGGGTGTAAGATACCGCACTGTTGTTTCCTTAGATCCGTCTCTGGAGAGTTGAGCAATTAACGTTTCCAGATCCTTCGCTTCATCTTTAGAGACTATATAGTGAACGCCCTTCTTCTGTCGTGTCACCCCCACATAAAACAGGTTGTGCGTCATATAAGGGCTATGCAGGGCATAGGCATGACCCACAGTCTTCCCTTGAGATTGATGAAACGTTCCCGCATAACTAAGTTGATAGCGATTGAATGTTTTTGGAT
>CAZMBF010000201.1:0-1852 GCA_964564365.1 uncultured Alphaproteobacteria bacterium | reverse complement strand
AGTATGGGGAATATAAGAAGCCGACAACTCAACTTCCTCAGACAAAACCCTATCCCAAGACGTAGCTTGTGTGCGAAAAATCGCAAGCTGCGAAGGCTTTGCAGGCAGATCTAACGAAACAGAATCCTTGTTGTTAACTAAATTCCAAAACGTCTGCATTGCATCACTAATAGCAGGGTTATGTCCAACGATTAAAACAGTTGTTTTCTGATTAGGTAAATCGAATAACTTGTGCAACAAGCTTTCTGCTTTAATACCATAAACCTCTTCATCAAATACAACTTCTGCGCCTGTTCCAAGAGCCTCCTGAACCCACTCTAACGTTTGACGCGTTCGGACAGCTGGCGAACATAAAATCAAATCTGGCAAAAATTGTTGCGATTTAAAAAAATCTCTTACATGACCCAGCTGATGAATGCCTGCGTCGGTTAAAGGCTTATCAAAATCACGCGTTACTGATTCTGTCAGTTGAGTTACCGCTTCACTATGTCGCATTAAACAAATTAACTTACCTGACATGCAAAGCCCCCTATACTAACATCCGAATAGGATTTTCAATAAACTTTTTGAAATTACCCAATAGTTTTGCGGCAACCGCCCCATCAATTGCCCGATGGTCAACAGAAATTGTTGCGGTCATTATATTGGCTATTTGTATTTGACCATCTTTTACAATAGGTTGCTGAACACCTGCGCCAACGGCTAAAATCCCTGCTTGTGGAGGGTTAATAATGGCTCCGAATTCATCAATGCCATACATTCCTAAATTTGATAAGCTGAATGTGCCCCCTTGGAATTCTTCAGGCTTTAACTTTCCATCCCGAGCCCTGTTAGCTAGTTCTTTCATTTCAATTGATATTTGTGACAATGTTTTTAGCTCGGCATTCTTGATAATAGGGGTGACTAACCCACCATCAATTGCAACTGCAACCGACAGATCTACTGTGTTAAATTGACGAATGCTTTCGCCTAACCACATGACATTTGCACCCTCAGTAGAAATCATCGCCATTGCAAGTGCTTTTATCACAAAGTCGTTTACGCTGAAACGTTCGTCTTTTTCGCGGGACTGATTAACTTCTGTGCGCATCGCCAATAATTTATCAATCTCACACCGAATCGTTAGGTAAAAGTGAGGAATCGATTGTTTAGATTCGCTAAGTCGTTTTGCAATTACTTTCCGCATGTTGGATAGTTTAATGTCTTGATGTCCTTCAACATTAAACAGAGATGTTACAGATTTGTTGGCTCCGACAACAGGTGTAAAAGACTCTACATCAGATTTAATAATCCTGCCATGAGGTCCAGATCCAGAAACTTGGTTCAGATCTACACCTTTTTGCTCTGCAATTCGTTTTGCTAAGGGCGTTACAAACGTACGATCTCCTGTGTTAGTAGAACTTACTTTTTGTTCAGAGACGTGCGTCGTATTGTTAGAAGAATCAGGAACAACCTCAACAGGCTTCGCTTGAATAGTTGACGCACTCGCATACCCAGCAAGGTCAGCAGCATCTTCGCCTTTTTCTAGTAATAATGCTATAAGCGTATTTACTTTTACAGACTCTGTGCCATCTGGAACTAGAATTTTTCCTAAAACACCCTCATCAACGGCCTCAACCTCCATAGTGGCTTTATCCGTTTCAATTTCAGCAATCACCATGCCTGCAGCAATTTTATCTCCTTCTGTCCTATGCCATTTTACAAGGTTTCCTTCTTCCATGGTTGGAGACAAAGCAGGCATTAAAATTTCAATTGGCATCCACGTATAATCCTTTTTTTCATTCTGAACATTTCACCATGAATTGAGTTGAAATGCAACTGTGGATATAATCACCCGTGAAAATCAGACCCG
>CAZMBF010000200.1:0-1897 GCA_964564365.1 uncultured Alphaproteobacteria bacterium | reverse complement strand
ACGTCTCTGAATAGAGTTCGCATCAAACCGTTAAAGTCGAGTTATGGGATCTGCCGGTCTAACAAAACAATAACATACGCATCTAAGTTGGTGTTTGCGCCGTTAGACGTGATTGATTATGTCTGCGCTCATGAAGTGGCACACCTCTTAGAGATGAACCATAGTCCCGCCTTTTGGAGCGTTGTTCAATCCTTAATGCCGAACTATAAACACCCCAAGGCGTGGTTAACTTCGAATGGGTATACCCTCAACCTGTATGGAAACCCCTCGACCAACACCTAACTGCCGATAACTTCATGTCGTTGACTTAGGATGATTGATGCAGTTTTTCAAGAATTTCTTCTAACGAAAACCTCTGTTCTTTGAGTGTCAAAATGTGTTGAATACGCTGGATCATCTCTTTCGAAAACAATTGATAATGAGACGGCGTTGTACGCTCTACCTCTAACAGGCCTAGCTTAGTCCAATGTCGCAACGTAGAAATAACAATCCCAGTAGCTTTTGATAGCTCTCCAATTTTAAGCAGCTCATCTTCAGGCACATTTACCTGCTCAGGTCGTTGATGATCAAGGGCTTTTAGATAAATGTTAAGCGATGTATCAAGAAGCCGATACATCAACCCAACGTAATCATCCATATTCCCCGTAAGCTGTGCTTTTTCCAAGCTGTTAATATATTTTAGACGATGCTTAGGCGCTACAATAATAGGGGGATACCCTTGCTGCATCAGCAGAAGATTCATTAATAAGCGTGCAGTTCGTCCATTGCCATCAACAAAGGGGTGAATCGTGACCAGTTGATAATGCGCCTGTATGGCTTTATCCACGGAGTGTAAGTCATTATCGCGAAGCCAAGATTCAAGGGTCTCCATCAACGTAGGCAGTTTTGCAAAATTTGGAAATATAACGGTCGAACCGGAGATGCGCACAGCGACTGAACGGAGACATCCTGCCTCTATATCATCGATTCCTTTTAAAATTAAGCGATGTATGGATAATATATCATCTAGCTTCAATGTGGATTTATCAATTAAACGATATATATAGTCTAGTGCCTGTTTATGGTTTGTAGCCTCGATGTGATCTTTTAAAGGTTTCCCGCCTACTGTTAACCCTTTTTCAATCAGCATTGCTGTTTCTGCTCGAGTTAACGTGTTTCCTTCAATCGCATTACTTGTATAAGTTAGCTCTACAGTAAACCACTCATTCAAGTTTTGAATAACTCGTTGCGGAAATGGGCGATATAAATCTAAGTGCGCTCTCTTTTGAATAATATGATGAAGCATTCTACAAACCATAAAGTGTTACGTTATGGCTATACTATAACCTTAGATATCTTAAGTAAATATAAAAAAATACAAATCAATAATTGCAACCGATACGTTTTGTTGCATTGAGACGTTTTCGGAGGATGATTTTAAGCATACAGACAGATCCTCCATCTGGTTAAATCTGTTCACTTGAAACAAGGCTGCCTAACAAACGATCAAAGAGGTCAATGATCTTAGCATCCGTAATTCTTTACCTAAAATTAACCTTTCATCCACAGCGTTATCCACGCAATCTGTGGATAACTTTTAGTATGCTTCCGGCAAGTATCTGTTAACGGATATTCTGTCGTGAGGGCATCTTGGTGCTACTCTTTATCATCCACTGTGCGTACTTCTGTGGGTGCTGTTGCCGTGGGGGATCCTCGTGGATTTACTCAAGCAGAACGGGAAGATCAAGAAATAGCAGAAAGCTGTAATCGCCTGATTAAGAATAGTATTATCTGTTGGAACTACCTTTACCTGTCCGACAAACTAGCGCGTCTTGAAACTCAGCCTCAGCAGCAAAAATCCCTTATCACGGCTATCTCCACGCATTCAGTAATGTCTTGGGCGCATATTAATATGCTC
>CAZMBF010000199.1:0-1900 GCA_964564365.1 uncultured Alphaproteobacteria bacterium | reverse complement strand
CATCCTGATGATTTATTGGTGGTGGATCGATCGATCGATCCAAAATCTGGCAAGATCGTGATAGCGGTTATTGATGGTGAATTGACGGTAAAGCGATTAATATTAGGGGGTAGAGGGAATAATGTGTTTTTAGTTCCGGAGAACCCAGCCTATAGAACGATCACCATCACAGAAGATATGAGCTTTCATATCTGGGGAGTTGTAACCTACGTGATACATCGGCCATGAGTCACAGAAGAGGGTGAGATCGGTATATCCGATAGATTAAGCTTCATGATCATACCTGTGGTTGCTGGGATGAACATCGGCGCTACAAAATTTAAGAGTATAGAATGATATTCAAAAAAGTAAACTCTATCACGAAACAAGATATGCCGGATGTTGTAACGGTTCAGACGGCTGTTATTCCATTAATGTATAGTTATCATAGGAATGCTAGACGCCTCTTGATGCGGCTTGATTACGTTGATAATCATCCGACAATCAAAATAACTGTTCCTCCGAACTGCACTGTAGATGATGTAAATAGGTTTTTAAGTAAAGCACACGAATGGCTAGAAAACAAAATCAAACAAAAGGACATTGAGCATCAATCAAGACTGGTGTTTCAAAAAGGTGCTATTATTCCCTTATTAGGGAAAAACGTATCCATGTACATTAAAAAGAAGGGAACATTCAACTCTATCCATCTATATAATGATAGGCTCATCATACCTGAACAGTTGTTTCAAGTCTGCCATATTAAAGAGTTTCTGAAAGTAGAGCTGTTGAGATATTTAGAACACAAGACGAAACAGTATGTGCATGCAATAGACGAAACTATGCCTATGGTCGCCGTGAAAGAACTCAAATCACGATACGGAAGCTGTACTTCAGGTCGACGACTATCGTTTGCATCAAAACTAGTCTTTGCCCCTCAAGAGGTTGTAGACTATGTATGTGTCCATGAAGTGGCACACTTGAAAGAAATGAATCATAGTAAGAGATTCTGGAACATTGTAGAGAAATTGATGTCGAACTACAAAGATCAAGAAAAATGGTTAAAATTATATGGATATCGCCTGAATGATGCGTGGAAGATCCACAAGGTCTGATGTCTAGGAGGGGCTTAGTTTCCAAAACAAGCACTATCCAACGTATGTGGGAGGCTAGCAGTTTATTCAAGGCTCTTTGGCTTTTGCAATGTGGTGTGTAAATATAACCTGAGATGATGGTAAGCGTCAAAAGAACCCCATCTTACCAGGATTGCTAGAGTGTGTCATATATGAAACACACAACGAAGGGGTATAAATGGGAACGACAGAAACAGCGTGGCGTGCATATGTTAAGGAATTTGAGCGTAGCGGGTTAAGGTTGATAGATCTGACCCTAAAAAACTGCGCATAAATCTCTGAGTCATTAGGCAACCCTTTCAAATTGATTGGGAGACATATACCCCAGGGAGCTATGCAGGCGATGTTGGTTATAAAACACCTCAATGTATTCAAAGATACTTTGCCTGGCATCATCGCGGGTTTTATAGCGTTGCTGATGAACAAGCTCTTCTTTTTACGTGCGGAAGAAGCTTTCAGCCACAGCATTATCCGTAACTAATGGTATGGACCAGCTTTAAGAAGAGCGTTAGATGAAGTAAGAATCTGTCTTCACAGAGCAGTTAAAATAGAGTAGAGTGCCCAGAAAAAGGGACAAGAGATGGGATATCCAAGCGACATAAGTGAAGAACAATGGGCGTTAATTAAAGAACATTTTGATACGGGGAACTATGGTAAGAGTCGAAAGTACAGTCAACAAAGTCTAGTGAATGCGGTGTTTTATATCGTAAAGACCGGATGTCAATGGAGACAGTTGCCCAAAGATTTTCCTAATTATAAGACAGTGTTTAGCTTTTACAAACGCGCCA
>CAZMBF010000198.1:0-1908 GCA_964564365.1 uncultured Alphaproteobacteria bacterium | reverse complement strand
GTGCACCCCCACTCCACTAAATAATGACTTACTTGCTTATCTAAGCTATCAAATTAGAACCCATGGGACTAATAAAAGTTTTTTGATAAACTAGCTTTATAGTCTTTGGCAAATACTATGCAGCGCGACTCAAGATTTCCAATAAGAGCTGTAGAGCTAGCTCTTTAGTGAAAGGTAAGAAGATACCACCACTCATGCTGAGACCCTACGATCCTAAATCTAGAGCGGATCGGACAACGCAGCAAAGCAGGACCGTTCGGAATCCTAGAGTCCTCCTGCTAGCCGAAACCAGGCGAGCTCTTTGATATCCTGAAATGGAGACGATCTTCAAACTCAAACCCCGTATATCTTCCAAGCATCATTCAGCTCTTTAAGTAAATCATTTATTGAGATAACGCAGGTTTTATCGTTAATTAAATAGGTATCATTTCCTGGATATACTATGTATGTCATATCAAGATTTAGGTCTTCTTGGCTGTGATGACCACCTTTTGTGAGCGATGGCGTTAACGATCTTTTGATTTCTACTCCAATTCGTTTGGCACCATGTTCAATCACAACATCCATTTCCGCACCTGCTGATGTCCGATAAAACCATAATTGCGCTCGATTCCCAACTATGTTAACGATATTTTCTATAACAAACCCTTCCCAACTTCCGCCAGCCACGGGATGCATCAAAACCTCATTAAGGTTTTTTATATGCAATAAACAGTGTAAAAGCCCGCTGTCTCTAATATATACTTTGGGGGTTTTTATTAATCGCTTTCCTTGGTTCTGATGCCACGGTCGTAAAACCCTCACTAGAAATAGATCGACTAAAATATCTAAATATCGCAATACAGTTGGGGTTGAAACCCCAAGGCTTGCTGCAATTCGAGTTGCGTTAAACAATTCACCTTGCGTATGCGCCAACATCCCCAAAAATCGTCCCATTGTCGCTGAAGATATGTTGTACCCTAAAATGGGTAACTCCCGCTCCAAATAGGTGCGAATAATATTTTCTCTCCATGTAAAACTTTGATGATCATTTGAAGCAAGGTAACTATCTGGAAACCCACCTCTAATCCAAAGTTGATTAAGATTAGACGCACCCACTTCAACAACCGTTAACCCTCCAATATCTAAATAACAAATACGCCCCGCCAAAGATTCTGAAGTGTGTTGTAGCAGCGCTTTCGAGGATGACCCTAGCAACAAATACTGACAGTTTCTGTCACCGGATCGCTTTCGTTGATCAATAAGGGATCTTAATGCGGGTAATAAGGATGGCATACGTTGAACCTCATCAAGCACCACAAGTTTGTCTAAATGTTGTAGAAGAAAATATTCCGGATCGTGAAGCTTGGCTAAATCTGATGGTCGTTCAAGATCTAAATATAGTGTAGGTCTTGAGCGTTCTGAGGTAACATTAAGAGCTAGCGTAGTTTTTCCTACTTGACGCGCTCCTAACAACGCAACTGCGGGAAATGTCTCTAACTGATTTTTTAAATGTGTTTGAATAAATCTATTAATCATGCGTGCAATTATAACACGCGGTATTATAATTGCAAGGTTGTTTTACTTGAAGCTCTCTTGTATGTCCTTTGCCAAGCCTCATCAAAAATCTTAGAAATATTAGGGTCGAGATAGCAAGGCTGATTATTCAGGTATTTATCAAAAGAGCCTTCTGTTAGAAAACAACCCCAGTAGTCCAATTCATCATTAGAAAATACTTTCCCATGAAGATGTTTCCGCTCTTTTAGAAATCGGACAAACTTCCTAGGAGTAAGCTCAATTTCTTTATCATCTAATTCACCAGCACGTAATTTTTTTGTAAATAATTTTCGAGTAGCAACACTATCTTCGCTTTCATCTACACCATCGACTATTTGTTTGGCCGGGGGTAATAATGCATCTAGAATGCGC
>CAZMBF010000197.1:0-1912 GCA_964564365.1 uncultured Alphaproteobacteria bacterium | reverse complement strand
TTCCTTCCAGTTATATCCCTTCCAGAAATTCACACAACTCCGTAGACAGTTCCGAATTATTGATTAAGTTCAAATCTCCAAAGGGAACTCAACTTCTATTATCGTTGATGGGTAAAGTTCGCAATCTCTTTGCTGTAACCGTGAATCGATACAAACATAATGCACCCATTCGACGACAGAACTTTGAAGCCGCTAAATCCATCTGGGATAATGCGGCTCTTGGGATCCTTCATGCCTAAATTCCAGAACCAATATTACTTTTTTCTCACTTGAAGTGAACTTGACGATGCCAGGCCTGATCGGCCTCTTTTTTAGGAGCTTTAAGCAAGTTCTCGCGACCCTGTGATTCGGTAGATTCCTTTTAGATCAGAAATTTGAATCGTTTCTTCAGATTGAGAATGATAGGCTTTTAACGTAAAGGTTTGCCCATTAGATCTTATAAATTGACGTAACACAGCGGTATCGTCATTTTTTACAACCAACGCATAACACCCTGTAATTAAAGGTTTTTGAGGGTTCACGTAAACGATATCCCCCGGATTATATCGGGGTGACATGTCTTCATCTACCACATTAAATGCAAAAGCTGACGATATGTTTGCAAGTTCAGGCGGGCAGGGAAGCCAGTCTGTGGGGTTGCTTAAAGGAACATCTTCAGAAATGGTTGGTGTTGGTGTATGAGCTGCCCAAGGAATGTTTTTAAAGTAATGAGACGTGAATACAGGCAATGATCCTGATGGGTGGGTATTGTCCTGTAGTTGACCCGCTACTTTTTCTAAAAGACTCATTAATTCAGAAACTTTTTCGGGTTGAGCTTTACGCGCAAAACTTAACGATGTAAACCCAAGTGATGCGATTTGTTTTTCTGGAGGTTCATCCGATAAAATTTCGGTGGGATCACACTGCAGTAATTCAGATAGTTTGAATAGAAGTGGTTCCGTAACACGACGGTTTCCGGATTCAATACGGGATAAGTAAGAAACTGAAATCCCCACTTGCTCTGAAAGTTCTTCTAGTGTTAACCCACGAATACGACGAAGTAATCTTAAATTTTTAGCTACTGACATTTTTTACCTTGTTAATTTTTTTACCAACCTACTTAAACTGTCATATTTTTTTTCTAATATCAAGTTTCTTGTTAATAATTTGTTAATAATTATTAACTTAACTTCAAACTGAGATGTTAATGCAAACATACGTCTAAAAAAATATCAAGAATATATACTGGTAGGAGATAAAATGGCGAAATCAAAAATTAATATTCGGTTTAGAAAATCCAGAATTACTTTGGGTCCGATAACTCAGAAAGAATCGATAGAAACAATTAAGAATGCAACTCACTCCGATAAGGTGCATCAAAAACAGACATTTTGCTGTTTAAAGTTTTTTTGGCAGCAGAAATATATTTCGCTAGATGATTATTTAACTGCGTGTAAATACGTTGAACTTAGTAAGCTTATACGTAAGATACAGGGCGTGCCAAAGGGATTTGATCGAAAAGTTGTGTGGTATAATCCATTTGAAACTTCGCGGTTAGGATGGATTCAGTCTGAGTTAACCTTGCTTGATCAGGATTTTTTTGATAATTGTGGTGATGATGAGATTTTGCAGATATGGAAGGTTTTGCAGAATTTTTTGAATAAAACGCCCTTAAGCTATCGCGTAAAGTTTAATGAGTTAATATTTAATGACAGTATCCCTAATTTTCATTCCAAGGAAAGACTTTATTTGAAGGCGTTTCAATATGCAATACCAGCAATTAAATCCTTTATGGTTGCCTTTTGGAAGCAAAAGAAGCCCTGAATAGGGCTTCTTTCTTGTTTGAACAGATTCGAGTGTGCCGTTTATTGCTCCTCTGCGTCATCAGCAGGAGCATCTTCCTCAGCAGGAGCGTCACTCGCGTCATCAGCAG
>CAZMBF010000196.1:0-1919 GCA_964564365.1 uncultured Alphaproteobacteria bacterium | reverse complement strand
ATCGAAAATCAAAGTGGATAACTTCCACTCTCTTGGCGTCAGTAGCTATTAAAGATGGAGATGTTTTTTATTCATACTCACACCATTTAAGAGCTCTTTTATCTCAACCTAATATTTATGCAAAACTAGACCTTGGGATTCAGAAGCTTTTCAAGGTAAAATACTCAATGCTAATTTGGGAGTATATTTCTGGAGAATTAAGCTCAAAAAAAACAGATAGTGTAACAACCCAATGGTTAAATTATGAAAATATCCTGAAGCTTACATATCTTGAAAATACTATGTATGAAAATAGATACTCATTATTTTTAGAGAGAGTAATTGATAAATCAATTGATGAAATTAACGTTAAATCAGATTTACACATAACTTATGAAACCCTTTCTGAGCGTGGAAAGTTAAAGCACTTGAGGTTTAGGGCTCACAGAAAGGTTGGCGGAATGGTTATAGAGCCGCCTGTTCAAGAAACAACAGAAGGAGTTGAAAAATTAAAACATTTTCAGTTATCCTCTCGCCAAATATCTGAGATAAAAAGTAAATATACATCAGAAGAAATTAACAGTGCTTACGAGTTTTTTATAACTGCGTTTGACTCGTCAGTATCAAAAATCAAAAACCCTGTCGCATTTTTCAAAAAAGCATTGGAAGAGGGATGGGTTACATCTGATGTTATGGCTCAACGTGTTGAAACATCAGTCTCAGAAAAAAACTCATCAGAAAAAGACTCTGTTCTTAAATCAATCCATGCTTCAGAAGAGGCTGATCAGATCAAAGCCATGCGTATTGATTTGCTTAATTCATTGGGGAGCGCTCCCTATAAATCCTGGATGCAAAATGTACACTTATTGCGTGATAAGGACATCCTTACGATTGTTTCTCCAACACCCTATGTACGAGACTGGCTCGAAAACAAGTATCGCCAAGATATCGTTGCTGCAGCAAAAAAGTGCTTTGAACACCAAAACATAATTGTTGAATTTTCGACGATCGAAGATCTAAAGTTAGAAGTAGTGTAGGGGCTCTGACGCGAACGATATATTTTTGTATGCTTAAGCAAGTTCATGTTCCGTGGTTGGAACCGATACAGGTGTTTCGGTTGAAGTTCCGATGCGGTCGATCATAATCCATTCTGCAAAACGTTCATCCATGATCTTGGAAGAGGTTTGTAAGGAATAGCGATAGATGTGATCCGCAATCAGCATGAGCTGCGTTACAGTAATGGATCGTGCGTGTGCTTCAACAAACGTTAATACAGTGTTTATACACAGCTTCATTAACGCTGGATGATCTATCCGATGGGTAGGATCTAACATCATCGGTGTTTCTGATGATTCTGGTGGGAGTTCTCCCAGTAGTTCATAGAGGTTGCAGTTTAAGGCGTTTGCAATGGCTACGACTGTATATACATTGGGGTTTTGAGAGCGTCCCAACAGAATATTCTTAACCGCATTTACTTTCAAGTTCGCACTACGCTCAAGCTTTTTTACGTTCAAGCCTAATGTCTTCATCCGAAACTCAATATGTTGAGCCAGCAGGGACTTCATAATTTTCTTAAATTTTTCATAACAACAACGGTGCAGTCTATCAAACACACATCATTGAATCTACCATAGAATTAATGTTAGACCAACATAGGTGTTGACGAGGATCACATAAGCACTTTATAGTTGCGTCTGTGGTTTATCTGTGGCGTAATAAGAACCACAGGTGTAATATTTGTGATTAAGTACTCTATGATTTTAACATAATGACCTCATTATGTGATTTTAATCAATCGACGAGACATGAGGGGGTGTTGAATCTAAGAGAAGAAACGTTGATGAACAACTTGAAGAAAGGATGAAAACATGAACACAAAACAAATCGTACACACAACAGCTTTAGCGGTGGTTGCTGTAGGAATCCTATGTCCCGATGTA
>CAZMBF010000195.1:0-1925 GCA_964564365.1 uncultured Alphaproteobacteria bacterium | reverse complement strand
GCACATCAGCCCACACGACGCAAAGAGAAGAGTCTAATTAAGTTCAAATCCCCAAGAGGCGCGCAGCAGCTCTTATCACTAATGGGTAAAGTTCGGAATCTCTTTGCTATGTTTGTCAATCGATATAAGCATAAAGCGTCTCTCCGACGGCACTTATTTGATGACGCTAAATCCCTCTGGGATAATGCGGCATCTCAGATCCTTCATATCTAAATTTCCTATAACCACCTTTCTTATGCTCCATCTAAGTTAAGTTGACGGTGCCGGGGATGTCGTTCCTGAAACCCTTGAGCTTTTTTACCGATGAATGAAACGTAATCGCATGACCGGAATTGTACTTAGCCATGAAATTCTCAAGCGCATAATTGTTCGCGATTTCATCAGCGGTCACGTTATCCTTTACGTATGTGCGCTCTTTAATAACGGCTTCCATTTTTGCATCACTGACCCCCATCGCAATAATTTTGTAGTCGACCAATATGCCTTGCTCTATGGCATCTTTAAAACTCATATGATGAAATTCAGTACCGAATGTTTTGGGATCACTCATGTCTGCAATATACGTAAGCTCTTCGTCAATAAAACACCCCGCCGCAAGCAGCGGGGTATTGAATCAGAATAGTCGCAGTTGATTGTTTTCATAAAGCAGATCATATTCTAAACCTTGCGCCTTGACATATCGAGCTATCTTGGACTCATCTCCATGCTTCCCTACTGTACTAGCGAAATATCCATCCGTCCAAAATTCACCGCCCCACAACTGTTTCTTTACTTGGGGACATCTTCTGAATATCTCTCGAGCGGTGATACTTTTGATTAGGGTAACCAGTTTCGTCACACTATATGTCGGTACCGATTGTACTAAAAAATGTACATGATCTTTGTCTGTTCCTATCTCTAAAAAGTGTACCTGATATCGTTTCTCTAGCTCCAAACATACGTCTTTTAAGACCTCTTCTACTGCCCTATCAAAGACTACTCGCCTATATTTCGCCGGAAATACTAGGTGATACATTAATACCGTTACGTTATGACTTTTGTGTATGTATTTGCTCATCTTTTTTATTATACGCCGCAAGCGGCGGGGAATAAATCCCTAATGAGATTCAATTGCTTTTTAGCATTCTCGCCTAGAATTCTAGGCGTTGCCGTCATGTACAACCGCTTTTTGATTTGTATGTTTGCATTGTCATGAACAAACCCGAACATTCCTTTTTTGCCGCCCGCAGTTTTATGCGCCTCATCACACAAGGCTAAATCAAACACAATGTTTGTATCCTTAATTGCTTCCGCAACGACACTTAAACTTTGATAGGTTGAAAACACAATGACTTGAGGATGTTTAATCAGATACGCCCTGATCTCTTGGGGATCAGTTGAGACATTGCCGCTTAATTCATACAAATGAACCTTGGCACTGTCGCCTTTATCAATATCTTTTTCGGAACATACGCAGATATAGGGGACATACTGCTTTCTATTGGCTGCCCATTCATTTTTAGTTTGCCGCAATAACGCTAATGATGGAAACAACACTAAGGTATACTTTGGATTCATCCGCTCGTGGATCCAGAGAGATGTCAATGTCTTTCCTGTACCGCACGGCAGAATAAGTTGACCACGGTCGTTATTTTCAAGTCCCTTAACTGACTTATCAATCGCAATTGTTTGATAGTCTCTAGGTATCTTCTTAGGAAGTGCTTTGGGCTGTTGACCTAACAGAAGACAGGCCATCGCTTGGATCGTTTCAGACGATATATGAATCAAGTCACCTAAAGTAAATACTCTAAGCTTGTTTTGCTTTTTAGAAAGTGTGTGGGTATCAATGCGTGACGCATTCGTAAAGATGATAAAAAAATCAGCTTTATCCCCGTCTGCCAACAAGTTAGCAAGTTTGTCTTTCGACCAGGATACAGAAGCACTTT
>CAZMBF010000194.1:0-1932 GCA_964564365.1 uncultured Alphaproteobacteria bacterium | reverse complement strand
ACGTCTTCAATTGAGCCGCACAGGCATTACTCTGTTGATTCATATACGCTAACAAGCATTCATTTAAAAAAGCTTGGATGTTGTTTGTGCGGAAAAGGAAGGTGGGAATGATGAGGACGTCTCCTTTGAGGGCAATCGCGGGCGATTCGCCAATGGTGTCAACGTGTAAGTGTCGTGATCGACCTAAAATAGGGAATAAGGCTCCCTGCAGAAAGGGTACGGCTTGAGGTGTGCGTACAGACCATTTAGTTCGATGCTTAGCGACCCAATCTTTACAAGAAGTATCCAGAAAACGTTGAAGCTCTCTGTACGTGCCTTTCGATGGAAGCGTAATTGAAAGACGTTGATAATCTGAAGAGACTCGCATTGAAAAGCGTTTAGCGCGCTTGTTGTGGCGGTACACAATAGGAAACTGCTGATCGTCAACGATAAGAACAGGATGACGAATTTGCACCTCTTGCAGATCAATACCACTCATTAAGCTCTCGTTGGACACACAAATTACTGCGATGATACTATCTAATATCTTGCCAAAAAGATAGACCAATCAACCTTTTCGGGTTACGCCTCATGGCGGTGTCCCCCAAACGCAAAGGCACTCCGCTAAAATAAAGTACGAGCAGTTCTGAAACACTTGCATCTGATTTATTACTTATGATAAACACAGAGAGTGCCTTGAGTATCTCTTATATCTCATTACTCTATTTGTTTCATACAGTATGGTTTTCTCAATCAAGGTACACCTTTATTCAGATTCAAAATACTGCCTTAAAAATTAAGACAAAGCATAAACGACCAAGTTGTCAACTATTTACCTTGAAACTGGCAACTAATGCCCCTATATTATAAATTCCCGAACACAAGGAAATCGCATGAGACTTTTAAGATCGGTATTGCTTGCTTCATCGTGGTTACTTTCATCTTCAGAGGCATCGGATAAAACTGAATCTCTAGACTCAGATGATTGTGCAAGCTCAACTGCATTTACCCATGGCACAATCACTACATTTTCTATAAAAATTAGCGATAACACCATCAAGTATCCACTTTGCCTCTTGAAAGCGCAAGACGATAGTTGGAGATTAATTGTAAACAAGCCCACACTTGCGGGGCGCCCTCTAATTGTCTCATTTGAAGAAATTAAAGTCAGAGCTGCGGAAGATAAACGAAACTTAACACAAAAACTTTATGATGAAATTTTCGTGATGTGCAGTCTAATGCCTACAAGTATTTGGACATTAGACGCATTTAAGGCTATTTTCTTATGGGGAGGGAGAAAGACTGTTATTTGGAATGCGCCTAGAGACCTTAGCGCCAGCTTTCATAAGTTGTATCGATCTTTAAAAATGGGATTTGAGGTCGAATCTTCTGTTGTTAAAATACGTCCGGGAAAAGGTGACCAAACATACATGATGGATGTATTCGAATCAACCAAAGCTCCTTGGGCATTTACAAGTGATACTTTAGATAACTCACTTCAAAGCGCTGAAGTCGCCTGGATGAATACAGAATGCAAAACCATCGATGGATTATCCTACGATCAGATAGATACAGCCTTAGAAGAAATGCAAACTACATGGGAAACACTAGTAGATTTGTGTAAAGACACAACTAGCGAGCACCACATAACGAAAGCCTCTTTTCGCACTGATGTTAAATGGAAAAACGATGGCTGCAAGAAAGCGGATGTTTGGACACCCTTTTCAACCCCGGAGCAACAAGCTTTATTAGCTTATCCCCAAATCAGTTATTCGCTCCCACTAGAATTATTACCTGCGATCTTTCATAGATTAAACGACTTAACACTCGACACCCCTTCTTATGAGGATACAGCAGATCTTGTGCGGTTTACGAGCATATGGTTCCCGCCTTTAAACGGCATCGTCAAGTTAACCTGGGAAAGAAACAGTGATATACTAAAAAGTATAATAC
>CAZMBF010000193.1:0-1947 GCA_964564365.1 uncultured Alphaproteobacteria bacterium | reverse complement strand
TGCGGATATCTGCGGGGGGAATATCAAGCTCGTCATGAGTAACGATTATTTTGTCTAAGGGGATCTTATAAAAATTAGCAGGGCCACTGACTGCGGGTCCGGATAAGTTCATGTAGGTTTGAGGTTTGAGAAGTAATATTTTTTGACCATTTATAGAACCTTCGGCCATTAAGCCTTGCCATTTGTTCTTTTGGAAATCACTGGTGCCATACACTTGATGAAGGATATCAGCCATCAAAAAACCAACGTTGTGGCGGTTAAATCGATATTCTGTGCCTGGGTTTCCTAAGCCAACAATAAGATACATGGGATCATCTTTCTTTAATAAAAAGGGGGATATACATCCCCCAATTATAACGAATAGGATAAAAAATAAAAGCTTAAGCTTCTTCCTCACCGGCAGCGCTTTTCCCACGACCCTTAATAACAGTACATACAGTCGGTTGACCGTTGTAAGCTAATTCGATATCTTGTGGTAATTTTACAGAAGATAAGGCAACGCGATCGCCACCTTTTAGGCCTGTTAAATCGATCTCGATGTAGTCAGGGATGTTTTCTGACGTACAGGATACGTTGATTTTGTGCGTTACAGTGTTTAATGTACCACCACGCTTTAAACCAGATGATTTATCGTGGTTAATGTATTTAATGGGGATCAACATTTCGATTTTAGATGTTTTATCAACACGTCTGAAATCGATGTGGATTGGCATATCAGTCACTGGGTGAAACTGAATGTCTTTAATTACGGTGCGTTGTGATTTTGATCCAATTTTTAGATCAAACAAATGCGTTCTGAAACCTGGCTTTGCCAATTCACGAAGTACATCGTTTTGTGCAACAGAAATGTTATCATTTTCTTTGCCCAAGCCGTATACAACAGCTGGAATACGCTTGTTTAAACGGTCAGCACGCGCGCTAGACGTTCCAGATTTAGCTCTAACGTCAGCATTAAATTCGATAGTCTTTGTCATTTTAAACTCCATTACTTACTGTCAGCAAAACTGCTTATCATCAGTTTTTAACTAAAGGAGGATAGACTATTTTTCAATAAATATCAAGTTTTCTGTGTGTAAGTTCAATACATATGAGACAGATTAGGCAGCCACTGGATGGGGGGCTAGTCATCAAATATTTTAAAGTCTTTTGTGCACATTTAACCTACATCGCTATGTCGCGTTGTCAAAAAAATTGTTTTATTTTAAAACGCTTTTTAACTATTTGTTAATATTTATACATAATAATGATTGAAGCGTAGGTGTTACGCTACTTAAGTAGTAACCAGAGGGGATAACTGTATGTACATATATAAGCGAATTGTTTATGGCAGTCTTTTCTTGTTAAATTTCAATATTTATGGATCCAGCTTTTCAGAACTAGAATATGTTTTTTCTCATGAATCATCCACAACTCCGCATCATCGTTATGGAAGTCTGTTGACGATGAGTCTTTTAAATCAAGTAGGATATGCATTAGATCAGTATCGGATACTTATGACGGTGAAAAAAGATCCATTTCTTCCTTTTGTGCCAAGTAATGTTACAGAGCATGTATTGCGATTCAGTGCGGATGAATCAGAAATTGTGCTGCCTCTTATGAGCAGTCACTTTTCTTTGGTGATATACAAGGGTGACTTTAAAGATGAAATTTGTGATCGTGAGGTTATGAAATTGGAAAGTTCTAAACTAGTATATTTGCTTCAAGGGGAAGAGGTGGATCCACAAACACTATCTATTCGGTTGAAGGTGAATTATGAATCGCCGCCATTAATCCAAAGTGATTTATAATGTTTAAGCACATACAAAACGGGGATGCCCGTTATTGCAATTAGGACTCTGGGCCAAAAGGTTCCAAGAATGTACGTGAATAATAGTACCGACCAGCTGATGGGGTGGATTGCAAATAGTTTCCACGCAAGAATGCTAAATACTGCAGTATCCAAAAAAG
>CAZMBF010000192.1:0-1971 GCA_964564365.1 uncultured Alphaproteobacteria bacterium | reverse complement strand
ACTCCCTTGAACGACTTTGATATCATCACTGCTGACTCATGTGTATTAACTTTCATGTCATTTATATAACCATGAACAACACCCGCTACCCATCCATTCAAGTTATAAGCCAGAGATCCAACCGCATTAGACTCTCTCCGCCCAGACGTGTCTAGATTTCCTTTTAACTGAACAACCATAGGGGATGTGAAATCAATAGATTGATTCATTGCTTGATCATTCAAACTAAAGTTTGATGCCTTCAAACCACCTTTTCCTAACCTAACATCTCGATGAGATAGATTTGCAGCCCCATTAGATAAAGATGTAGTTTTACCAGAAAGCAAAGCTGAATACTGAGCTTTCTTTTCTGAATATCTATCTTTTAATTGTTCTATTGTTAACATTGAAAACAGAGCGGTATACATGGAATTTCCGTCAGCTATCTCTTTTTTTAACTCTTCAGAAGATAGATTTTTATCTTTAGGTACTGCTTCAGCCATATTGAACTTAACAATAGCTTCAATATACCCTTCTCTCGTCTTAGGTTCTTCTTCAGCAATTAACTGCGCAATCATGGGTTCTACAGAGGGGGATAATTGAATCATCGGAGCACTATTAGATTTTGTTGCATCTTTAGACTCTACTGGTGTTGACTGTTTTATGGGCTGACTACCATTTTCTGATGCAGATCCACCACATCCTACAATTAATAATGGCACACCTACTAATAAAGCTTGTGAAACTTTCATTTTGTCTCTTCCTCCCATATATTAAATAAACTGAAACTTTACACTAGCACAAAGCTAGTATAACTCTCAAAGAAAAAAAAGAGGCCGAAGCCTCTTTTTTCGAAAAATACCAATCCAATTAACGCTTAGAGAACTGGAAACTACGGCGGGCTTTTGGCTTACCGTATTTCTTACGTTCAACCACACGACTGTCGCGCGTTAGGAAACCTTCTTTTTTCAACACAGGACGAAGTTCTGGTTCAAAACTTACAAGCGCTTTACTGATACCATGCTTTAACGCACCCGCTTGGCCTGACAAACCACCGCCTTGAATTGTACACACAACGTCAAAGTTATTTTCACGCTTTGTAACTTGAAATGGTTGGTTTAACATCATGCGCAACACAGCACGCTTGAAATATACTTCTTGAGTTTGACCGTTCACGGTAACTTTACCAGAACCAGCTTTAATCCAAACGCGTGCAATAGCATCTTTACGCTTACCTGTTGCATAGGCACGACCTAACTTATCAACCTTGCGAACATACTCACTCTTAAGCTCAACTTTTTCAGTCGCAACTGGCTTAGCAACGGGTTGATTTAAAGCACCTTTTAATTCATTTAAAGAAACTTTTTCAGACATTATGCACTCCTTGTATTTTTAGAGTTCATGGATGCAATATCCATCTTTACAGGTTGTTGTCCTGCATGCGGATGCTCTGATCCTTTATACACATGCAATGAACGCATGCAATCACGGCCTAATGGATTGCGAGTGATCATACGCTCAACGGCTTTTTCCACTACGCGCTCTGGGAAACGGCTGTCCAGAATTTGACCCGCTGTACGTTGTCTAATCCCCCCCATGTATCCAGTGTGCCAGTAATATGTTTTATCCCCACGTTTGTTACCTGTTAATGCAATTTTGTCTGCATTAATAATAACAACGTGATCTCCACAATCCATATGTGGAGTATAATTTGGTTTGTGCTTACCTTTTAAAATGCGTGCCACGATAGACGCCATACGACCTAATACTAGGTTTTTTGCGTCAATCAAAATCCAGTTTTTTTGGATTTCACTGGCTTTCATAGAATATGTTTTCATGATTTGCCTATATTTACTAATGTATTGAGATACTTTTATCGGATTGTGCGTTGGATGTCAATAAAATTAGGGTTTTATATGTGTGGTATAATAACACCACACATATGTCGATTTAAGCGAAAGATTTTAGACCCACTGAGTCGCGTGAGGGGCC
>CAZMBF010000191.1:0-1982 GCA_964564365.1 uncultured Alphaproteobacteria bacterium | reverse complement strand
TTAAAGTTCAGCAAAAATTATCGCATTTTCCAGAATCAAAGCACCTTAGATATTGTATCAGGATTGTTAGCCGAGAATGGGCTGTTGCACGTTTCGGTACCCAAGATACTTAGCACTTCTATCGCGGAGCATGCTGACCCGGTTAGACCGTACTGTGTGCAGTATGGAGAGTCTGATTTTGATTTTATTTCTAGACTATTTGAAGAGCGGGGGTTTTATTACTTTTTTGACCATAAAGCATCGCAACATTATTTAAGAATAGCATTTACTCCTCAAGATCATCATTTTTGTCCAGGGGTAGATATCATAGAAATCCTTGATACTAATTTTAAAGGGAATGAACTTAATAGGATTTTAACCTATGAGATTTCATCGAGTATGCAGTCGCAACATCATGTATTGATTGATTATAATTATAGTATGGCATCCCTTGAAATGGCAGCGCATGTACCTTCGATTGGAGAAGGGGGCGTTGTTTATGAATACCCTGCGGGGGTGGAGCAGTTGTCGGACGGGCATACAAAAGCGATTCATTTGACAGAAGGTGAGGAGACGGGTGCAATAACCCTTGCGGGAACATCGTGTGCACCGTTTTTTAGCCCTGGGTTCAAATTTACGTTATCAGGTCATCAAAATGTGGTGTTTGATGAAAAAGTATTCACACTGGAAACTGTGACGCATACAATTATTGATCCACGTAAAGCTAAACAGGGAGATGTGTTATATACAAATTCGTTTTCTGCCTATTTAAGTGAGATGAACTATCGGCCCGAGCGAAAAACGCCAAAACCCAGGATTCATGGTACGCAAACAGCGTTGGTGATTTCTCCAGGAGGTGAGGAGGTTTGGACGGATGGTCAAGGGCGCGTTAAAGTTCAGTTTCATTGGAACCATCGTGGTTTTAAAACGCCTATAATTATTAAAAATTTTGAAGAAATGAGCGAGGGCGGACGGCATCGCAAGCGTAAACAAAGTGGGCTAAGTGAAGAACAAGAAGATATTATCAGGCACACAAAACATCATAAAAAACATAAGCATAAACAGAAGGAGCAGTCCCAAGCGTCACCAGCAGTTTTAAATGAGGAAGATGCTTAATTGATGGGTGACGGACTTTTCCAAGAGCTTGAAAATGCGATTGAGACCCTTGAAGAAGAATTTGAGGGGGGGGGAGGCAAAGCTATTTACCCCAAATGGTTTAAAGGAGATATTTTCGGAACAAACGATCCTTATGGAGACGATAATTGGGATCATGAGGCGCATGCTTCGGAGTCAGAAGTTACTGACCCCTCTAAAGATGCGGAATGGTTTGCTGCGGTAAAAAAGGCCGGATCTGGAAAAGAAGGAAACAAACCCGTTCTCGCGCCGTGGAGCGCCAATGCTGCGGCTGGTAGTAAGGGTAGCAATGGCGGTTCACAAGACCCAGCTGGAAATGCCGGAGGTGGTGGAGGCACAGGCGGTGGTGGAGCTGGCGCCAATGCTGCGGCTGGGGGTGATGTTGCAGACCCAACGGCAATTGATACTGCAGGGGCTCAAGCCGCAGAGCTGTATCAGAATATTGAAGCTGAGCGGGCGAATCAGAAACTCCCAAGCTTAAAGAGAGATCTTGAGAAAACAGTGGCTCAAGCTAAAGAGGCTAAGCTTAGAAAGGAAGAACTAAGGGGTGTTAGACGCACACTAGAAAAACCTCATAAGCTGTTTAAAGATCCAGAACGGTTGGCGGCGGCACGCTCGGGGGATGCGACAAGAATACGACAAAGTCTAAAACGACATGGGCGCAGTGTCCAGCCCAAAGATGATTCGGATGCTCAAGATATAAGTGCTAACCCTAAAAAACTAAAGGAAGTAAGGGATAATTCCAATAAGGCCATTCGATGTATGCTGGATATGGGGCAACAATATGGTAAGCATCCCTTTGATGGGGTGGATCCTGCAGACGTTCAGGAGATTATGGAACATCATGCAGCACAGCATCCGCATCGTAA
>CAZMBF010000190.1:0-1998 GCA_964564365.1 uncultured Alphaproteobacteria bacterium | reverse complement strand
TTGTGTGTGTGCCGTAGGAAAGCTACGGAAGAGATGGTAGAAGGTCTACCGGAGTCGGCTACTAGAAGCAGGCTTCAAACCACCTCTAGGCGGCTGTTATAAAGAGTAACGGTCGAGAGCGCGAGAGGAAAGCTGGGTAATAACCCGGTGAGGTAAGAATTAGAAAGGCGAACGAAAGTGAACCTTCCGATGACGCGTCGATAGGGGATATGACATCAAAACCAGGGGCGACACATTCTCTTGGGAAGAATCTACCGGTAGGTCTAGGGGCTGGGTAGGTGGTGTCCGGCGTTTAGGGGGCGCGAGTCTAATTCAGGCTCTTTTGTGGAACTGCGGGAACCTGTCGTTTCTGAGGAAGGAAGGCTGAGCCCTAGTGGGTCACTCCTTATGGTCACGCTTTCTTCAACAAGGCACAGGGGCGGAGCTGTCTGTAGTAGTGATGAAGCGGTTGTAATGATCGTGGAGCGAAGGGACAGCATTAGACAGTCAACGTTAATCATCAACTGGCTGGATCAATAGATTGGCTGGGAGGAATTATTGAACAATGACACAATCATTTAACATATCAAAGCACGTCGTGGTAAACGCTTACAAAGCTGTGAAAGCGAATGCTGGAGCAGCTGGAATAGATAGACAAACCATTTCTGAGTTTGAGAACAACTTAAAGAATAATCTATACAAACTCTGGAACAGGATGTCCTCTGGAAGCTATGTTCCGCCGCCTGTAAAAGCAGTAGAAATACCAAAGGTGTCGGGAGGAGTTAGGATACTCGGTATCCCAACCGTCACGGATCGAATTGCTCAAATGATCGTCAAGCACGAATTAGAACCTGAGATAGAGCCACACTTTTTAGCAGATTCCTATGGATATCGACCGAATAAATCGGCACTAGACGCCATAGGGGTTACGCGAGAAAGATGTTGGAAGTATGACTGGGTACTAGAGTTTGATATCAAGGGACTATTTGATCATCTACCCCATGAGTTATTGATGAAAGCGGTACGACATCATACAAACTGTAGGTGGATTATTCTGTATATTGAACGCGGGATAAAGGCGCCGATACAGTATGAAGATGGACGGGTTGAGGCAAGAAACTGTGGAGTGCCGCAGGGAGGTGTGATTAGCCCGTTACTGAGTAATCTCTTTCTACACTATGCATTTGACGCGTGGATAAACCGTAATCATCCGAACATTCCATGGTGTCGATATGCTGACGACGGTCTAGCCCACTGCAGAACATATCGTGACGCGGAGCGGCTGTTGACGGCTCTGGAATCTCGATTTAAAGACTGCAGGCTAGAGCAGCATCCAAATAAAACGAGAATCGTGTGTTGCAATGTTCGAAACAGAGACTATGCGATAAAATCATTCGACTATTTGGGATACACGTTTAGACCCAGACCAGTGAAGAATCGAGGCGAACAAAGAGTCTTTGTAGGGTTTATGCCTGGCGTAAGCAAGGATTCCGTACAAAAGATGAAGCGAGAGACCAAGCGGCAGAAATGGCACTTGAGAAGCGACCTGAGTCTAGAACAGATATCACAGCAGTTTAACCCAATGTTAAAAGGCTGGGTTAACTACTATGGACAGCATTCACCTCAAGCCCTGATTCCCATCGCAAAGCATGTTAACACGAAATTGGTCAAGTGGGCGCGACGAAAATATAAACATCTAAAGCGGCATAAAATAGGAGCTATAAAATATATACAACGTATAGCCGATAATAACGTAAAGATGTTTGCGACATGGGAGCTTCAAAACGGATATGTGATTGTCTAATGGAAGCGGTGTGACGGGAGACTGTCACGCACCGTTTTGCGAGAGGCTCTGGGGGAAGTTCCCAGGGTCTACTCACCAAGCTCTAAAAAGGGCATTAAATTCTATCCTCAAATTTAATCATAAAATGGGATAGAGCTTCTCCCCAATTTGGGATGGGCAGGGTCCATTTTGCCGTCATATAATTTAAAGTCAAATAAAAAGATTTAAATACGGAC
>CAZMBF010000189.1:0-2057 GCA_964564365.1 uncultured Alphaproteobacteria bacterium | reverse complement strand
GAAACTCAATATTTCCTCGATCAATCCTAATGGGTTGCGCAGTTTCCTTATCTAACATTTCTTGAGGCACTACTAAATGCTCTAAGGCTTGTCGCGCTGTCCCCCAATCTCTAAACAACTGCGATAATGCATGGCCTAAAAACCACAGCTGATGGATGACACCAAACACCATCCCCAGCAAGAGAATTGCATCGCCGGGCTTTACTAGATTGATCTGCAAGAGCTGAACTAGCACATATAAAACAGTACATAACATCGCTGTCACAGACAGATCCATCAACGTTTGTACATAATTTAATGTTCGCATCATGGTTTGATTACTTCGTGTTTCCTTTTCTTGTTCTGTTGTAAGATAGCTAAGTTCAGAATCATACTGAGCAAACAGTTTTACCGTGAGCATATTCGACAAAGTATCCACAAGACGCCCCGTTAATTGGCTTTTATCTTCTGCATTTTCTCGTGAAGGCGCATTCATCAACCGTGCACTCCACACACTAAAACCAACATGTAGAATACACCAAGCTCCAAATACCACAACAAACGCCGGATGGATTGACCACATCATCCCAAACGTTAAGGCTAATACAAGGCTACTTGCCCCCATATTCCAAACAACGATGTTTCGAATACTGTCGAGAGTCCTGGGAAGATCCATAATCTTGTTAGAGAGATTGCCGGATAGTTCGTTTAAAAAATAGAGATAGGAATGACCCAACACATACTCTACGAGTACCATACGCAATTCAGCTTGAAGCTTTGGAATAATGTATGCCTCTACCCATCCATACACACGAAATATACTGACCATAAAAATCCAAGCCCCCCCGATAATAGATAGCCCAAGGTAAAGACGGGTGAGTCCAACTTGATCAGGGTCGTTCAAGCATATCAGACTCTCAACGACCATCTTCATTCCATAAGGAACCACATTGGTTTCAAATAACACAGCCATGGGGGCTATACACAGTATGAGACACCCCAAGGGATAACGTCGTATCATGCTCATAGATAATGACAATATGGATGTTGAGAGTTTCATGTGTTTCCTTTGTATATCCGCAGAGCGGGTTAAGTTTTTTAATCTTGATAGTACTTATACCTATTTTAGGTTAAGCCTTTCTTTTTACAGCGCAACGCGAAAACCTTGGGAGCTTGCTCCCGAGATAGGGATTTTTAGCAGTGCGCGTTTATAGGCATTATAATAATGTTTTCTTGCATCCTAAGACCGTCTACCCCCCTCTCTACCATTTATATACGTTTTGATCAGCTTCTGATCTACAAACTGATATCCAATTCTTCTCCCAAAGTGTGCTATAGATGATATACTCTTGACATCGAGCAACATAAAGATTCTCGAGAATCTGTTCAGGTATCTGATCAAGTGGTGGAACGGACTCACCCAAAAACCCCGTGCCTTGACACTTTAATAGAGCTTCTTTAATGGTCCATAACATAAAAAACCGCTGCACAGAGGTATGAACCCATCGTTTTTCATCTAAAGACGCAAACTGATCCAGTAAATACGCACGATCCTCTATAGCACTAATTTGCTCAATATCAACGCCAACAGAGAACTTGGGATGCACTGCAATAATTCCGTGTGTTGGAGTATGCGAGGCATTAAATTGAAGTTTAGACCCATTTAATACGTGTGGTTTTTTATACTGATCTTCTTCCAACTGAATGTCTATCGGCTCTAAATGACTGTAAGATGCCAATACTTGCTTCAACAACATACGCCGCAATATAAAATGCCGTTGATCCTGTAATCGATGATATCGATAAGCACGATCTAATTCCTGTTGAGATAAATGAAGAATAGCCTCTGCAAACTCTTGCTGTGTGATGTAATCTAAGTCTAAATGCCAGAGATCAATGTTTGTGATCAATTCAGAGTCAATCAATGACAACTTTGTGATACGACTGTTTGTAGATAACATCACGTTCTTCATGTTTTTATTAGTAACAATCACAAAAGAGGTTGTAGCAGGATTATATGTAGCTACGCCCTTCTGTCGGGCGATACATTAATTTACGCAGCCCATAAACACTTATGT
>CAZMBF010000188.1:0-2092 GCA_964564365.1 uncultured Alphaproteobacteria bacterium | reverse complement strand
AACCTTGCGTTCCTATGCGAAAGAAGTCGAACGGCTTCTACTGTGGTGTATTCATGTAGCGCATATCAATATCTCCAGCCTGAGACGAGATCATTTATTGGACTACCAAGAGTTTCTGAAAAATCCACATCCCAAAAAACAATGGTGTGGACCGAGTACCGTCAGACACACGAAACAAGGAGTGGTGAATGAGCATTGGCGGCCTTTTGTGAAAGGACTAAGTCCTTCTTCGTTAAAAAAGACCTTGCGAATTATTGATTCATTTTTTAACTATCTGGTGCAAACCAATTACTTGGTTGGGAATCCTTTAGCTGTAGATCGGCGACGCAAACGACGCAATCAAGGAAAATCTAAAGTCATTGATCGTTATTTAGAGTTAGACGAAATTCAAGCCACATTAAAGAGCCTATATGACTATCCTGCAAAATCTTCTGTGAAACAGTTTCAAATCACTCGGGCACGCTATATTATCTTGCTGATATTTTTCACCGGATTGCGGATTGCAGAGTCTGCGACTCCCACGATGGGCAATTTTATGCAGCGGGATGGCAACTGGTTCTTACGCGTCATAGGAAAGGGTAAGAAACTGAGAGAAGTCCCCATTCCGGATGAGCTGTTAGACGTTCTAGCTGAGTTTAGACTGACTATCAGCCTCCCCTCGCCTCAACCTCAATTTAGAGAGAAGACACCGTTAATTCCAATGCAGAATTTGAAAACTGCCATTACACCTCGACGAATTGACCAAATTTTAAAATGGGCGTTTGAACTTGGTGCAATGGAGCTTGAGTTTGAGCACCCACGCAAAGCATCAAAATTAAGATCTGCATCAGCGCACTGGTTAAGGCATAGTTATGTAACGTACCTTCTCGAGTCCGGAGCTCCGCTAAAAGTGGCGCAAGAAAATGCCGGACATAGCGATATCGGCACCACGATGTTGTATTATCACATTGCTCAGACAAACCGCCATGAAGCTACTCGAGAACTATCGCTACAACCAGTTCAAACAAAAACTGAGATTAATCTCAAAAAAGAAAAATAAAGGATTTTGTGGATATAGCAAATAATAATAGACTACAAACTCTTCTTAGCTAAGAAGTACTGACGGATAGTTTTTAAGTCGATCGGATATACTCTCGTATTTTTGGTTGGCATACGCTGATAATACGAGCTATAATTACATTAATTTAAATCTGGACAATTATTATGATTCAAAGAAACCATTATTTACAACAGATCAAATATGCTTTTGAAATGCACTCGATTTGAGCTATTTTTGGTCCAAGACAATGTGGCAAAACAACCTTAGCTAAACAATATTATCGTGACATTAAGGATGTTCATTTTTTTGATTTAGAGAATCCGCAAGATTTATCTGCTTTAAATGCGCCCTCCACTACACTTTCGAAGCTTTCAGGATTCATCGTCATTGACGAAATACAACGACGCCCCTGTAATTCCTACTCGCATTTAATCTTCAAACTCAATCACTTTACTTTTAACAAGATGACTATCACCATGATTTAAACGCTTATCCTCACATATACCCTAAGAGGATGCTCTATACACGGCAGCGTCGTGTTATCATAATTTACGTTATCTTAACCTTTTCTATATATCATAAACAACTAGAGATAGATGAATGAATCCTTGCATGAAAAATCTGCTTGCCCACATCGTTTATTACAAACTAGAGCCGACAGATCTTTGTGATTTAATTACGCACATCGAACACGTTCTGCATCATGAATCAACGATTCATTCCTTACGTAACTATACTCCGATGTCTAACACACTCAAGGCTCTAAAAGTTTACGATGTTCGTCGCATTCTATCCGCACGGGAACAGGATGAACTTACGGCTCTACTTGAAAACTTGGAACACTTAATTGTTGACGAGTTAATGTGGCGTAATATTCAACGCGAGGAGCACCTGCGTGCGTCTCGCGCTTCACAAGATCGTAATAATTCCAATAATAAATCTGAATAGTTCAGCTATTTTAGGCCGAACATCATAGAAATCATCTATAATACTCGCATCTTGACAATCCAAAGTCTATATTAGATAACTAAAAGACATATGGACACTACGTCA
>CAZMBF010000187.1:0-2111 GCA_964564365.1 uncultured Alphaproteobacteria bacterium | reverse complement strand
TTTCTAGTGCTTTTCCAACAATAGCTTTTTCTTCTAGTCACTTTCAACAGTTATGCGGGTGTGCCCCGGTTTGAACGTCGGCGAGGTGGGCCCCGCCGATGTAGGAGAATTAGATGGTGTAGGGTTCTTTTCAAAAAAAAATCAATAAATTCAATAAGTTTCACGAAGAAAACACTTAAAGATTACGAACAAGTTACAAGGTTATAGTTGCACGACGCCATTGTCCGATTTTGTGCGAGACCTTTACTTTATATGAAAGAGTTCTCAATAAATTCTTTAATTTTAGTTTCTGCAGTTTTAAAGATAGCATTTATACTTAATGGTTTATTGGCTGAAATATTTTTAGGATACAAACCTATGCCAACTACGATAGTTTCCGATGCTTCGGGTGTTGTATGCTTTAGCAATTTAGAGAATCCTTTTGTTTGACCGATAAAGGCTGTGCGATATTCCAGAAATTCATTGTCGCTAATTCCCATAGACCAACTTAAAAGTGTTTCTTTTTCGGGTTCATTAGTTAACAGGATATTCTTGACGATGGGGTCAACATACCACAGTTCTTTTGAAATATACTCTTCCATCCATTTGTCGTTATTACAGGCATAAAAATCAGGGCGTCCATTAATGCTACGAAACACCCCGATATAGATATCTTCAAAGATCAAAGGAGCTAAAACATATTGTTTTGCCTGCAAGCAGCGATCATAAAACCTTATTGAAGCTGACATATTAACTCCAATATTTCTGAATTTTTGAGTACTCTTCGTACCGATGCGCATATAATAAAGCCACACATAATATGCTGGACGTTACGATAATCCACATAGCAGGGTTTCCTATTTCTTTGACTAAAAAGCCAGAGATTTGAGGGGTTAATCCACCTAAAATTCCTGTTCCCAAGGAAAAACTAAACGCTACAGCACTATACCGGTTAGTGTTCGGGAACAGTTCCTGCATATAAATGTGTTGTGGTCCTGCATGAAGGCCGGTTAAGAAGCCAAATATTAACTGGCCAAACACAGCATACATAAATAGTTTGGACTGCAATAAATTAAACACTGGTACAATAAATATGGCAGCCAACATCGTCGCCGTAACCATAATATAAACTTTATTGTATTTGATTCTATCAGAGATATATCCCGAGATGACACACATGCTTGCAAAGGAGATTAATCCTATAAAGCTTAATACGTAAATTTCATTTCTTGAAAATACGTGCAGTTCTGGCAAAATTGAAGAAGGTGAAATGAGTGTGAACATCATATAGGCAAGTACGGCTGTTTGACCGGCTATAAGTGCGGTTACAAACATTTGAAACTTATAATTCTTTACAGCATCTAAAATTGGAGTGGTGGTAAATGATTTTTGTTGTAAGGCCTTTTGAAATTCTGGGCTTTCTAGATTTTTGCGACGAACATAGTATCCAAACAGGGCAATACACATACCAAAGAAAAATGGTATGCGCCACGCCCATTCTGGAAATGTATTGTTTGTAAAAATAAACGACACAATTGCAGCAAGCAATAGTCCAGAGGCAGATGACGCAGTCATCATCCCGCTGACCAAGCCTTTGCGTTCCTTAGGTTGATGTTCTAGCGCAAAAATTGCAGCACCATTATATTCTCCGCCTGTGCAAAAACCTTGTATAACGCGTGTGGTTACCAACAAAATTGGAGCAAAGATACCAATGGTTTCATAGGTTGGAACTAGCGTAATGATAAGGCTGGGAATTGCCATCAGATACATTGATAGGCTAAGGGCTAATCGTCGACTGAAGCGGTCACCGATGTAACCAAACACAAGGCCGCCTAAAGGTCTTGCGATTAATCCGATAGAAAAGACGCCAACGCCATTTAGGAACAAAGTGGAGACTGGGTCAGAGCTCGGAAAGAAAAGCTTTGTAAATAGTCCTGCTAACGCGCCATATAATGCAAAGTCATAGAACTCTAAGGCGTTTCCTATAAAGGAGGAAAAAACTGCTCGTTTGTTCACGGGTAAACTCCTTTTTTAAGTAATTGCGACGCTCTCTCTCTTCATGAATATATTATTGTATAATATACCGACCCCTGAAGTCCAGACCATTAAGCAGCTAAAGATGAGGAGAGAGT
>CAZMBF010000186.1:0-2161 GCA_964564365.1 uncultured Alphaproteobacteria bacterium | reverse complement strand
CTCGCTTGGGAGATTCAGGAGAAGCTTCCAAGCGATTAATAAAACAGCTAAGTTAACATTCCACATGGTTGAGGCTATTATTCCTGCAACGGAAATAACGCCTTCGTATCGTCCACTTCCTGGGACAAAGTTGGTGCCACCTGAGGGTGCAGGATTAGATGGCAATCCGTCATTCTATTATTTAATTCGTCAAGATGCTAGGATTACAGGTGATAACTTGATTGATGCACAGCAAAGCTATGATACTCAACATAACCGGGCAATTGTATCATTTCAGTTCGATTCTCCCGGTGCGCGTAAGTTTGCAGACTTGACGCGTGAGAATGTGGGCAAGCCGTTCGCGATGGTTCTTGATAATAAAGTTATCAGCGCACCTGTCATCAATGAAGAAATCCCCAGTGGCAGGGGGCAAATTTCTGGAAACTTTACGATTCAATCTGCGAATGAGCTTGCAATTTTGATGCGGGCTGGAGCCTTGCCTGCAACCCTAACTGTTATGGAAGAAAAGACGATTGGACCAAGCTTAGGTTCTGACTCGATCAAAGCAGGTCAGATTGCAACTGTATTATCGATTTCGGCCGTTATGGTTGCAATGGCAGTGTTGTACGGGGTCTTTGGAATGATTGCGAATATCGCATTGTTGTTCAACACAGTATTGTTGATCGCTGGATTGTCGATTATGGAGGCAACACTAACCTTGCCTGGAATTGCCGGAATTGCATTAACGATTGGTATGGCAGTTGATGCGAACGTGCTTATATTCGAACGTTTACGTGAAGAATTAAAAGCTGGAAAGAAACCCCAACTTGCTTTGGCATTAGGATATGATCGCGCAATGGCCACCATTATTGACGCAAACGTGACAACTGTCATGGGGGCATTGCTGTTGTTCTGGTTTGGTACTGGTCCCATTCGTGGATTTGCGATCACTCTGTGCTTAGGTATTAGTGTATCGATGTTCACAGCCATCATGTTAACGCGATTGATCTCTGAAAAGTGGATCGCTTTTCGCAAAAATAAACCTGTTACAGTTTAGGGGAGTAACACCATGGGTCTTAGATTAGTTCCTGAAAACATTAATATTGATTTCATTGGTAAGCGATTTGTATTCTTCGGAATCTCAACACTTGTTTTAGTTGCAGCTTTAGTGATGGGGTTAAGCAAAGGCATTAATTGGGGTATCGACTTTAAAGGTGGATTCATGATTAATATGCGTATGTCAGAAGGTATGACGCTGCATTCGTTGCGTGAGAAGTTTGCTGAATTAAAACTGGGGGATGTTTCCTTTAAAGAGGTTGGCAAAGCAAATGATGTGATGGTCACTGTTGAAAAACAACCAGGTGACGAGAATGCGCAGATGGCAGCATTAGCAAAGATAAAAGAGACATTAGGTGACGGTGTTGAATATCGTAGTATTGACACGGTTGGACCCAAAGCCAGTGAAGAACTGCTTGGGAACGGGGTGATCGCTGTTATATTGTGTTTGCTGGCCATGTTGGTTTATGTGGCATTCCGGTTTCAGTGGCGATTTGGTGTGTGTGCTATTTTCTCGTTGGTGCATGACGCGTTTTATGTTGTCGGGTTTTACGTCTTTACGCAATTAGAGTTTAACATGCCGGCAATTTTGGCAATTCTTATTACGATTGGTTATTCAATAAACGATACGGTAGTTATTTATGATCGTATTCGAGAGAACTTGGCCAAATATAAGAAAATGGAAATTCCAGAGTTAATAAACCTAAGTATGAACGAAACTTTATCGCGTACAACAATTACATCAGGAACAACCGTGCTGTCTATTTTGTTCTTATATTTGTTTGGTGGTGAAGTTATTGCAACATACACACTGCCTATTATGGTGGGTATTATTGTTGGTACGTTTTCATCTATTTGTTTGTCAGGGCCGTTGCTTGTTTATTTTGATATTCGCGCACTACCACAAGATGTTGAGGGGTTTACACCCAGCATAAATGATAACTAATGTTAGTGATGTTCTAAAATTTAGATGCATAGTAGCATCAGAATCAGATGCATCTATTGTGGTTGATCTTTTGTCTGAAATATCGTTAGCGGGTTCTTGGTCGTTTAATAAAGACTCAAGATCTTGGATGGTTGAGGTGTTATTTGAAAAAGATCATCTTATAAACGTACAACACCATCT
>CAZMBF010000185.1:0-2175 GCA_964564365.1 uncultured Alphaproteobacteria bacterium | reverse complement strand
TAAGGGATTAGCTTCATTCCATACTTTCCATTATGCTGAGTATGAGAATACTCAGCATGGTAAACAGGTTGAAGAGCATCACAACCGTCATTTTCATAGTATTTGAGGTGTTTTGCCACAGTGTGTGGGAGATGCTCATAAATACATAATTTCGAGCTTATGTGGATATTGAGAATCACCAGAGCTCCGCAATGAAACACTTTCTCCTTTGTCCATTTTGCAAACAGCTCTATATAATTTATCCGCAGATGACTTAAGCAGTAATAGCTTAAATCTTTCTAGGACAATATTGGGTGACTCCTTATCGATCATATCGTACCAAGCCATATGATCAGAATAAATGCTATTAATGAATACTCTTAGAGGCTGTAAGAGAGCATTATCCAGCTGGAAACAAGAAAATATGTACTGCCTTATGTTTTCTAGGTCTTTTCCACTATGAATATGATAAAAAACCTCAAAACTAAATGGGATCCTAATAAAGTCATCATTTTTATTCTCGAATCTTAGTGTCGCAACTTTCCTTTCTTGGTCAATGAAAATATTTTCAATACTTAGTTGCCAGTCGTCTAATTGCAGAATTGTTTCTTTGTTTTCAATGAGGGTAGGGATGGCACCAATAAAGCCATTTATAAAGTCAATTAGTGTTTGATTTAAGGTCTGAATTAATTCTACAAGATACGGCCAAAGCAAACTATCCGTTTCAATTTGTATGAAGCGTTTCATTTCGTCATAAAATTCTTTTTGACAAATCTCTGCTGTTGAAACAATTTTTAGGCGATCTTCGAACTTATGAATAAAATCAGTCCAAGAGACATTACGCTCATTCAGTTTTTTGGGAACAAGCATAAGGTTTGGTTGGTAGCCTTGTTGATGAAGCCAGTAAATATCCCATAGATCCCTATATTTTAGTCTGTTCCGACGTAGAGCAAAAGCTATAAGCTTGTCTGCGAATATTTCTTCAGCACTTTGTACGTGTAAAATTAATCCAGAGGTACCTAAATTAATACCATAGTGGTTCTTTAGCATTTTCAATTTTTTCTCGAAAGATGAAAAAGCACAGATATCAATATTAATATGCTGAGCTGGCTCGCTGTCATATTCAGGCTTCGTTTTAACAACTATTTTCCAAGTACTTACATCACCTTCATCTTTTTTAGGCTCACTAACTGTAACGGGAACTCCATACTTTTCAAACAAGATTTTTTCTAACAGTCGCCCCATTTCAGACAACTGTGCTTTAGTAAAGTCTTTACCGCCAGTAAAATCCAGATCTTCACTTAATCTCTGTCCATTAAAGCAACAACGCAAAGCAGTTCCACCTATAAAGGTTAATTGTGTTAGAAATCCATTTTCATTTAATATTTTCATAATATCATGGTGTAATATTTCTTTTTCAACGGTTAGTCTTGAAAAGTTCAATTCCGGTCGGTTATTTAAGGCTTCGTTTACTAATTTATCTAATATTCTCATTGAGTTCCAATCTTTACTAAATCCATATTCCGACGAGAATGTTTCATATCTTTGAGCGCCTGTTGGATTGTTGCTCGCCACAAACCACAGGTATGATCATAATAGATCCCATCAACCAGTTGATGGGGCTTTTTAAGTGTATGTATGAATTCTATTGTTCCAAAGTCTCCGCATGAAATAATATTACTTCTCCCTGTGGTCATTAAGGTGATCCACTTAGGAGGTATTTGAGAAATTATATTTGCTTCACTTAAGGCAGTTTCAAGACTTATGTAATTAAAATTGAATGGCCTTAATAGGGCGGCTACCCGAAATAAGACTAATCCATCATTTATTGATCTAAATACTTTTTTATAAATAAAGATCCCTTGACATATCCGCAATAATACACCGCTTGAAGTTGCTCTACTTAATATTGTTCTGTATGCAGACTCTGAATGAGATGGAAACAAGCTTCTTAAATCATTGAAAGAAAACATGAAATGCTCTTCGTTCGTATTCTCTTCAAGCCAATCTCTAAGAAATGTAAGGGGTCTCATATTTATATACACAAAACGTTACATATATTGTAATGGTTTGTGTAGTATTGTCAATTGGTAAATTAGAGTCGTTTTAAAAAGGTCAAATAATGGTTTAACATAACTTTTATTATCCGCAAGATGTCGAGCGAAAGAAAAGGCGCTTATTTACTGGTGTTTTTGA
>CAZMBF010000184.1:0-2194 GCA_964564365.1 uncultured Alphaproteobacteria bacterium | reverse complement strand
TTACTGGGGCGGAGATCGCTTTATTCAAGGACTGACCGATAATCAATCCAAACTTTTTGAAGAAGCTCGCTTATATAACATCCAAAGTGGTGTTTCGTTTCCCCTAAAGTCTCCTCATAACCATCAGCTAATCTCTCTGGCGTTCCCTTTTTCAGAAACCATTACTCACTCTATTTCGATACACCTTCTTAATGAACTAAAATCTCATCTTCAAATGTTAGGAATGATGCTGCACATAGAGGCTCTCACTAATGGGGTTCTTTTGCAAAAAGATCTCATGGCTTATGTTTCTCACCACACAGAACTCGGTATAGAACTTCAACTGTTAACGCATGAAATAAACGATCTGTTGCTGAGCCTACACTCATTTTTTGATCAGCTTCCCACTCAGTTTCGCCACGAAGGTAAGCGTTTACTGCAAACACTTCAATTGACAGATCCCCATAAAAGGATCTCACCTACAAAAACAGTAACATCCCATCAAACATCGAAGTCTTGACCTAGCCGTTCATTCAGATCGTGTAGCAGTTGAATACCCTTGTCGGTCAGTATTTCCATTTGCTTGGACATATCTTAATGCCATGCGTTTACTTAAGCCTAATAATCGAGAAATGTAGCACACCGTATAAGTTGCCTCTAAATCAAAGCGCAACACATGAATTGCTTAACATTTTCTTAACAAACTTAATATTTTTGAATATATTTTCATTAAGGCTTATGAATGACATAGGTAACCACACCCCAGATAGAAAACTCCATTTCTGGCGTGATGTGTATGGGCAAATAATTTGGATTTTCTGGCAGTAATTGCACCCCGTCCCTACCCTTGTGTAATCGTTTAACGGTCAGCTCACCATTAATGACCGCTATTATTATTTTTCCAGACTTTGGTTCTTCCGATCGATCAACCACCAATATTGAATCTGGGTATATCCCAGCCCCAGTCATGGAATCACCGGATACACGCACAAAGAATGTCGCGGGTGGATTCTTGATGATATGCGCATTTAGATCGAGTTTTCCTTCGAGATAGTCGCTCGCAGGGCTTGGAAATCCCGCCGATACGTTTGTTCCATATAGGTTTAGGTTTATAGTTGTTTGAACCTCTGCATGGTGAAGTATCGTTACTTCAGGTATTCTTGTACTGTTTTTCATCATTAATTTATCTCATACTTTCGGAAGATCTGTCCACCGCGTTGTATAGTTGGGGGACGTATGCTTGCGATTGCCCTGCCACTTCGTTGTTTTCTTCGGTAGCGTCCCAACCGTTACAGTATGACGCCCATATTTCTGATTGAGGCTATCCAATGCTTTTAACACCGCCTCGGGGGATCGCTTCGTTCCCTGCCCTATTGTTTGGTTCTGACTCTGTATCGCAAGCAGATCAAATTGCTTAACGTCACCAGAGTTTGTAAGTTCACTCAACATAAGCCCGCTTTTCTTATATCCTACGCCTGGCTTATAGATTTTCTCTAACGCCTCTTGCGCGCATTCAATTAGCATTCGGGTATCTTGGGTGGGTTGATTCAAAGAAATACTTGTGAAATTAGAGTAATATCCCTCTTTAAATGGGGAACTCCGGATATATACCCCAATAGTGTGGGCCCATAGCCCACGCTGTCTCAACTTTGCTCCCGCGTTGTTTGCATAATGCACCAGGCTGTCTTTCAAAGTTTCAATGTCCCTCACCTCTTCTCCAAAGGATCGCGTCACCATCAGGCTCTTTTGATTCTCGTCAATGGCTTCAGATAAGGGGTAACAGACTAGTCCCTTTAATTCATAATAAGTGCGCTCTCCCGTAACCGTAAGCACCTTTCGTACCCATTCACGGTTTCGACTGAGCAAATGACCCACGGTGTGGATGGCATAACGCTTTAACCGCGTCTCCAATTGATGACCGAACCCCCAAATGGTTCTAATGGGAAGATCTTTAAACAGAGTTTGATCAGATGGATCGACAAACACAACACCCAGTGTAGAGTTTCTAGCTAACGCATTCCCTAGTTTAGCCAATGTTTTTGTGGCACCAATCCCTACTCTAGTAGGAATCCCCGTCCACTGAAGGATCTTCTGGCGAATGTCCCTGCCCCACTCCGCTGCTTGTTCTTGAGTATATAGTTTTGGGAACTCAACAAAGGCTTCATCGACTGAATAAAGTTCAACATCTTGAATATGTGATTGAATGATATCCATG
>CAZMBF010000183.1:0-2197 GCA_964564365.1 uncultured Alphaproteobacteria bacterium | reverse complement strand
AAACGATTTATTGGACGAACGAGAGAACTTTCTCTTCTTAAGCAATTCACCGAAAAACAATCTGCATCGTTGATTGTGGTTAGAGGTCGGAGACGTATTGGAAAAAGTACACTCATCAAGAAATTTGCTGAGCCCTATATCTTCTATCAGGTTGAAGGGTTAGCCCCGACTCGCGAAACGACGGCTCAAATGCAACGCAACATGTTTGCACAACAACTTGCTCAACAAACTGGACTCCCTGAAGTGGTTGCAGATGATTGGTTGAAGTTATTTCAGCTATTATGGGAAAAGTCTAAGCAAGAACGAATTGTTATCTTATTTGATGAGATTTCTTGGATGGGGTCAAAGGATCCAGAATTTCTAAGCAAGATTAAAATGGCGTGGGATAATCTCTTTTCTCAAAATCCTAAGTTGATTTTAATCATCTGTGGATCAGCTTCTAGCTGGATTGAACAGAACATCTTAAGCAGTACTGGATTTGTAGGGCGAATCTCTCATAAATTGACCGTAGAGGAGTTACACATCAATGAAATTAAAGAATTTTGGAATAATCCAAATATTTCACCCTATGAAATTTTAAAAGTCCTCTCGATTGTCGGCGGAGTTCCCAAGTACTTAGAAGAAATTAATCCTAAGCTTACTGCAGAAGACAATATCAAAAACCTATGTTTTACTCCAGGTGGATTTTTAGTTGAAGAGTTTAACAGAATTTTCTCTGACTTATTTTTACGAAACTCAGAAATCTACAAAAAGATTGTGGTATGTCTGGCTGATGGCATGAAAACGATGACTGAAATTTCTAAAGCTATCGATTTTTCAAAGTCAGGACGCTTAAGTGAGTACCTGAATGAACTTGAGCTCAGTGGATTTATCCATCGTGATTATTTTTGGAGTTTAAAAACTTTACAGCAATCATCCATATGTATGTATCGCCTAAAAGATAACTATCTTCGATTTTATTTAAAGTACATTGCGCCCAATATATCAAAAATACAAAAAGATGATTATGCGTTTAAGAGCCTTTCAGCGCTTCCAAACTGGAATACAATTCTTGGACTACAGTTTGAAAACTTAGTTTTACATAATCGTAAACAGATTCAAGAGCTTCTAGGCTTAGATTCGAATGATGTTTTATGTGATAATCCCTACATACAACGCGCCACTACGCAACACAAAGGATGCCAAATCGATTATATGATTCAAGCCAGATTCAACACCGTTTATATATGTGAGGTCAAATTTTCTGATTCACCGATTGGATCTGCTGTAATTGATGAAATTCAAGAAAAGATTAATCGATTGAAAACGCCAAAACATATGTCGTTTCGACCGGTGCTAATCCATGTCAACGGAGTTACAAAAGATCTCGAACACAGCCAGTACTTCTACAAAGTTATAGATTTTAGTAAACTTCTCGGTGTTTAAACAAACTTTAAAGAGTGATTGTGTGATGGGCAGATAAAACCAAGCCGATTTAGTTACCCATGCGTATTCTGCAAAATGAGGCAGAACTTTCTATATGAGAAAGACAGAAAATAAAACAAAATTACAAGTGCACTACATGTGAAAGATGCTTGATATACTAATCGCAATCATAAGGTGGGAATCTATGTTGACCTAAATGTTGTCTGCGTTTAATCCCCAGATCTTCTTGAGGTTTATTTTCTTCTACATCAACAAAGCCTTTATTGTTCTTTTTTGAGAGGAGTCTCCGTCTTGGTTTTGGTTGATTGTAATGATAGTTCTCGAGTAGCCTCATGGCGGTTTGTTTGAGCAATATGATAATACAGCATCGTGGTGCCGATATCGCTATGGCCTGCATTTTCTTGCGCCACTTTAAGCGGAGCTCCGGACTCTAGAAGGTACGTTACATAACTATGCCTTAACCAGTGGGCTGATGCAGATCTCAGCTTTGATGCTTTGCGTGGGTGGTCAAACTCAAGCTCCATTGCACCAAGATCAAACGCCCACTTTAGAATCTGGCCAATCCGTCGAGGCGTAATAGCATCTTTCAAATTCTGCATCGGGATTAATGGTGTTTTCTCTCTAAATTGAGGTTGAGGTGAGGGGAGGCCGATGGTCAGTCTAAACTCAGCTAGAACGTCTAACAGCTCATCCGGGATTGGGACTTCTCTCAATTTCTTACCCTTTCCGATGACGCGTAAGAACCAGTTGCCGTCACGCTGCATAAAGTTGC
>CAZMBF010000182.1:0-2226 GCA_964564365.1 uncultured Alphaproteobacteria bacterium | reverse complement strand
TTGTTAGCGTATATGAATCAACAGAGTAATGCCTGTGCGGCTCAATTGAAGACGTATAATTACCCCTGAAAATCAGACCAGTAGACAAAGGAGAGGTTTGAACCTAAATTACGGAAAGGAACAAACCAAATGGGACATGAAATGAAGAAGAAGCCACACAGCAGTGAATTCAAGTTTAAAGTAGCGATCGAGGCGATACGCGGGGTAAAAACAACGGCAGAATTATGTGCGGAATATGGGGTGGTGAGCAGCCAGATCTTCAAGTGGAAAAAAGCTTTATTGGATCAAGGTGCAGATGTGTTTAAAAACGGAAGCAGCGGAAAAACAGATGATCAAGTGGCCATCGAAAAGCTTCATGCAACGATTGGGAGGCTAACGGTGGAGAATCATTTTTTAGAGAAATGTCTCGGGAGGTCCCGATGAAGGAGCGCAAGACATGGGTGAATAGACGCCCAGCGAATATGAGTCTGCGGAAGGCTTGTTCGGTTTTAGGGGTGAATCGAAGTCAGCAGTATTATCAGCCTAAGTGTTCTGCTGAAAAGGATGAATGTGACGTCACATTGATGAATGAGATTCAGGATATTTATGCCAAACGTCCGTTTCAAGGGTATAAACGAATCACACAGGATCTAAACGATATGGCATATGGGGTGAATCACAAACGGGTCTATCGATTGATGCGACAGATGGGATTACACGCGGTGTATCCAAAGAAGAATCTAAGCAAACGTCGTTTGGAAGATACCGTACATCCGTATCTTCTAAAACAACATCCTCCTGAGAAGGTACACGATTGCTGGTGTGTGGACATAACCTATATTAAAACCAGCAGAGGGTATGTGTATTTAACGGCATTGATCGATGTTGTATCCAGGTATGTGGTTGGGTGGAGTTTGCACACGTGTTTGGATACATC
The DNA here is from genome assembly GCA_964564365.1 of uncultured Alphaproteobacteria bacterium. Lineage (GTDB taxonomy): Bacteria > Pseudomonadota > Alphaproteobacteria > UBA6184 > UBA6184 > Bodonicaedibacter. Next base: position 1,310 of record CAZMBF010000182.1, on the reverse strand, counting down.
TGGATGCTTGGATGCATTAGAAATGGCGTATCAAACAGGCGGTTACGCCTAAGATCATTAACTCCGATCAAGGGTGTCAGTTTACGAGCCAAGACTGGGCGTATGCGATGTCGTTATTAGGGATACGGATCAGCATGGAGGGTAAGGGACGATGTTTAGACAATATCCCCATCGAACGATTCTGGCGAACGTTAAAGGTGGAAGAAGTGTACCTGAACACCTATGAAACTGTGCAAGAAGCCAGAGACGCTATTGGTCAGTATATTGAGTGGTATAACCATGAACGTCGTCATAGTGGGATCGACAACCATCGACCTATTGAAGTAATGCTGGGATTAAAACATCCTACATATTGGTCATTTAAACAAACAACTGACATTAAGCAGACACAGGATAAAACAACTCAAACTCTCTCCTCATCTTTAGCTGCTTAATGGTCTGGACTTCAGGGGTCGGCATACAAAGATCTGGCTACTTAGATCAAATCACTCTTAAGCTCTTTAAAGATGTTTTTACTCCGGTTAACTCAATCTTTTGTTATCGTATGGAGTCAAATGATATTATAAAATATGATGAGATGGTTTTACTGATCGACCCTCAAACAGAAAAGTTAGAAACCGCAGATTCCTTCTTTTTTTTGGCTAAGCACATTGTTCAGTCGTATTATATGCGTAAATTTTTAATGACGAAAACACTGCCTGACTCATCATCCTCTAAAGCATAATTAAAAGTTTATGCGGGTTTTACGTTTGTTTTTCCCTTTATGTATAGTGATAAGAATAATCCTAAAATCAAGGATCCTATTAGTGCTGATAATCCATACCGATATTGTAGAGCAGAGTATCTGGGTAAACCGTTCTCCATAGAGCCATCCCAAATTAAATCCATAATAACTCCAATGCCAGGCTGTAGGATTGTTGCGCCTACCATCACAAGAAAATTAATCACGCTTGCAGATAATCCTTGGTAGCCTTCCGCGGCATAGCGAGCCCCCAGTGGGAAAACAAGATTCTCAGCACCCACAAGACAGCCTAATCCGAACAAAGCAGCACACAACAACGTAATGCTAGATAAGTCTATCCAGACAATGCAAGACATTAATACCGCAGAGACAAACATAAAAAAAGCAAAATACTGTTTGTTTGTTGCAAACTTTAAGAAAATCCAACCGGCTAAAAAAGATCCAACTGCATTACCATAAAAAACGAAGGAGGTCGCAAGTGCAGCGTTTATGCTGTCATAGCCATAGACGACCTTCATAAAACTTGGTCCCCATAAATCAGCTAATACAGATACAGGGGTGTACAATA
>CAZMBF010000181.1:0-2248 GCA_964564365.1 uncultured Alphaproteobacteria bacterium | reverse complement strand
CATTGTAAATAATTTTTCCTTTGTCGATAGCATTTTTTAATGCATCCACAAACCGAAATCCTTCGATGACCCCCTGCGTAATCGTCATCGCCATACCCAATCCCGCCAAGTCGTGCTGCTGTTGAGTTAATCGTGCAAACGTTACGACACTTTCAACAATTGACGAGCCATTCGCGGTTACAATCCCTGCAAGGGGGCGAATCACATTCCACAGCTTTGCGGGCATCGGATCCGCGTGCCCTTGTTCTCGTCGACTAATCCAGGCTTCTACAGCCCCCTGAGGCATCCCTGCAATAGCTTTTTGAACCCCTTCCACCAGCATGTGTTCCATCATTGCGTAAAAGATTGCTGTGAACGCCCCCATTCGTTCGGCAACGGCACGTTCTTTTGCTTCTTCTGCCAATTGAGCCGTATCTGTTACTGCTTTTTTCGTTTCAGAATCAAACAAACTACAAATTGCAGATCCTATTCCATTAAAAAAGTTAATGGACCACCCTTCAGAATGCGTTTTATGCTCTGTATCAACCGAGGTTAAGGTGATTGCTTTGCCGGCTGAAATCTCTGCAAATGCTGTAGCTAGGTTTATCGCTTTGCCAGTAACTTCTCCCATCGCGCGAATCAATACGGATCCTTGACGAAGGGCTTTAGCATCTTTGTCCGTTAACAGTAACCGTCGGTGCCGCTCGGTAGAAACGCCTAAAATATCCGCCAAAACGGCCTCTAATATATCAGGGCGCTCCATGACTTTATCCAATGTTACAGCATTAGGTATGTTTGAGATTTTAGTTGCTTTCGCAGTTTGTCCTTTGTGTGTAGTTATGTCTCTTGAAAAAACACCATTATCATCAACTTGATGATACGTATCCGTCAACAACGGCCCCATAAGCACATCACCCCCCGCCAACAACACTACGGGCGAGTTCTCATTGCCAATATGCGCACCACTAACATTCACATTACCATCTCTGCTATAGATAATAATTCCCCTGCGACCATCATCTAACGTAAACCGTTCTTTATAACTGATCTCTTTCGTCGTCGTTGTTGTTTTTCCTAACAATAAAAACCCAGAACTTTTGGTTCTTCTACGCCATGTTTCAATGACAAGTGGGCTTAAGGTAATACCATTATCCGCCATCAATACCACCTGTTGACCTAACAACTTAACACCTGGATGTAACAATAGTTGTCCATCCTTAACGTGCAGAATTGTACGTCTGCGTCCACCAATTATAGAGACTGTATGCTCATCTTGAGGCCCAAGCTCTAAATCACCTTTATGCACAGTAATGATTAAGTCTTGCTGTGCCTCAATCAGTCCAAACAAAGCAGACCCATTTTGACTGGTCAAATGCAAATTCTGACCTACTTTTAGCCCCTTGAAATCGCTACCCCAATAGCGTCGTGTTGCCTCAGAAACAGAGACACGGGCTAAATCAACCCAACGCCCTTCGATAAACACGCGCTCGGTATAAAAACGATTTTCTCCGTCTAAAAATTGTTGCATTTCCGAAGGCGTTAATTCCAATGACTCGAAACCATTGCGTGAAAGCGTATCTACAACGCCCTGACGCGCTTTTACAATACGTCGTGCTTCAGGAACAGAAATTAGCTCATGGTGCAACCCTGTAATCTCTTTCACATCTGCTTTGAACTCCCGCATCAATTCAGAATCATCCAGCATCTGCTCTAACCTTGCAATATCCGCAGCATTGGGCGCATCTGTTAATTGGGGTGCCGATTGTGCGGGCTGGGCTAACGACATAAAGGCTTTCAATGCCAGTTCTGCAGTTTCAATGTCTTTTATCTCTAGCGCATATCGTTTTTCTCCTATCCTAGCCCTCGCAGCCTGCAGACCCGCACTGCCACTTTGTTGCATCGTCTTTGCAAAGTCTTCGCCCTTGCTTCGAGAGTCTTGATGTATAAAGGGAATACCCGCGGCATTTGTCATTTCATTGGACACATGAAACATAGCTGCCGGAGAAGGCCCTTGAGTACCCAGTGAACCTCTGGGAGCATTGCCAGAAACTTGAGTAACAACAGAACGTGGAACGCCAACATAAGCAGCTGCCAAATTCTGGACAGAAATTCCATGGCGCCCCATACTATCTGCCATGGCTTGTGATAACTCTAACCCATGAATTTCAATGCTAGGAGTATTATCTTTTGAAAATACAATCGCCCAAGTCAATCTGAGTGGTGTTACTTGTTCAAGGCGAGATCCATTAACAACCCTAACTTTAAACCC
>CAZMBF010000180.1:0-2255 GCA_964564365.1 uncultured Alphaproteobacteria bacterium | reverse complement strand
GCTCTCGAGACGCTCATTATCAATAGCGGGTTTTTCCACCATTGGGATCACGCACTTTTGAGGTACATAGATCACACTTGTTTCCGGACACTTTGTGCAACACCAGTTAAAACTTAAATCTGTTAAGAAAATCCATAGACTGATTACAATCATTCGTTTCATTACTATCCCTCCAAGCGTAGATTGTTTGATATTCGGTTTTATATTTGGTATTGATGTCGTGTAACACCGTAGGCAATCGCTCCATTGCCGCTTTATAATCTGCACGATTGGAAGCGATAGCAATATTTTGCGCCATGATGTAGGCTTGATTCTCTTTGACTCTGCTTTCAAGCACAACTTTGTCGTTTTCTAACCCTGAGATAATCGTTCCAAGATATTTTACATATCCCAAAACCATGAGAGCACCTACTACGATCATGACCTGAAACCAGTATTTTTTAAACAGCGTCGTTACCATTGTTTCCTACCTTGTCAAAACCTTTGCTAATCCCATATCCCATTCCGCAATAGGCTAGAAACGCAATGTAATTAGCATTATTAAGCGCACCGTGTATCGCCGTATCGTACGCCAACAATGATGCTCCCAAAACAGCCCCCATAAAATTAATAACCCTTGCAGATGATTTATTACTGTCACTGGAGAGCATCTCTTTTAGATAGTTAAACATTACGCGTTCTGAACTCTAGAAGTCCAGCCCTTCATAAATTCCGATTGGGTGTTATCCCGTGCGACAATCTTTTTCAGAAAATCCAAACGTGCCGCTTTGTATTTTGTAACAAAACTATCCACATTTGCATTTATCGCTCTGATCGTCTTGGGTCCCATAACTCCATCTTCAACTGCTCCGACGATACGCTGTGCATACTTTACCGCGCGGCTCACACCACTATTAACAGCAAAATCCATGATATTATCCGCAGTGAGTTGATTCAAGATAGCATCACCCATGATCGGATTCCAAAAATTTACCCTGTAAAAAACTTCAACCCATTCACCGACTTCGGCATTGCCTTGCAAGACTTTGTTGAGGGCTTTAGAACTGTGCTGTGATTGTTTGTATTTATCGACGATAGCCCATCCGTTCCATTTCGGATGATGGACACGAGCGATACCCGCATACGTTTCACCGCCGCGATCATTGGGGTTATTTGCATATCCCCCCTCAAACTTCTTTACTTTTGCATACGCTTTTTCAAACTGTGCCATCATCCAATCCCTCCCGCTTTTGCTACAAATAAAATAACCAACGCAACAACAAGTGCGAACCCAGCAGAAACCCACCCGAGTGCTTTCCAAAAAATAGAGCTTAATCTAGCGACAACACTATGATCCGCTTCCACTGTTTTAGTTACAAGCTCAACCGCTTCGACACGCTTGAACAAGCTCTTGATTAACTGTGCATGATCGGCTTGTGCTTGCCGTACCTCTTGTGCATGGAGCTGAAACTTAACCTCTGTTTCCAGTAGCTTTGTTACAGCGTTTTTCATCTCGATAGAAGTCTGACTCATGATATGAATATCTTTTGAGATATTATTGAGGGCTTGCTTGCTGTCCACAACATCCTCTTGCATATCTTCGATCTTTTCCTCGAGCTTATCTATTCTCTTCTCGATCACTTCACTTCCCCCTGATTCATTGCTTCCAATAAATAACTATTGTGGCAATGTTCTTTCCCGAAAAACAGATCAATAAAAAGCATGAACCATTTAGCGCTTTTGTTACCTCTGCGTGAGAGTATGTATGTCCAAGAGCTAACTGTCCAATCTTCCTGCCCATACAGGATACTTCCACCCGCCTGATCGAATCCGATAGCGATGGTGTGAAAATACGCTTGGATGTTTTCGCCACGGTACAGCTTACGCATTAGGTTAATAACTATCAATGGCAAAGTCACGAGTGCCATAATGATGAGCGCCAATAGCATCAATAAAAATGATCTAATCATGGCAATACCAACACAGGCAGCATAGTGATGAAATCTTCCACCGCAGGCAAAGGGATTGCTCCCGCTTGAACTTGTGCCAAAACCTCATACCCTTTAGCATTACACGCATCCATCCATGCGCCATACGCTACACCCTCAGCATGATAGGGAGAGTTCACAAGTGCGGCACGTAGTGAGGCGGTATGGATTGTTGTGTATCCGCGCTCATTGGCTTTTTTGTCTAGGTGTTCTTCGAGCGCTTTTTCATACGTTGTTTTTGTCTCTTCAAAAACCAATCCCTGATACTCACTATCCACCGCTGTATTT
>CAZMBF010000179.1:0-2273 GCA_964564365.1 uncultured Alphaproteobacteria bacterium | reverse complement strand
CCAGACAGAATTTTGGGCTATTTTTGAAGGAATGTGAGTGGCGGTTTAATACCCCTACTGCTAAGGCTCAATTAGCCCGGTTAAATCAATGGGTTTTGAGATTATTAACATAGTTATCTAGGTCAGCCCCATGATTTAATAAAACTCGAAATGCTTAAAGAAAAGCTTGATACTTTTCGTCCATTTTCTCCAGATGTATTAAACAACCTAGATAAATGGTGCGAGATTGAACTCACATATACCAGAAATTCCATTGAAGAGAATACCTTTACACGATCTGAAACAGCCCTTGTAATTGAAAAGGGCATCACGGTTGGAGGGATCCCGCTTAAAGATCATTTCTCTAAATCATAAAGAGGCTCTTACAACATTGAGAGCTTTGATACTAGAGAAAGAGAACGATCCGATTAAATGATATTTTTTATTTACACAAACTAATTCTAAAGGGAATAGATGCTGCAAATGCGGGTTGTCTTGGTACCAGGATATCCGGATCAATGGTTATTTTACAAAACCAAATTAAAGTACTCGAATTAATAGACGATTTTATGCTCTGGCTCAATACTACGCATGAGCATCCTGTAACCGTTGCAGCTTTGGGACAGTACAAACCGTATCGATTCATCCCTTTGTGGACTGAAATAGACGAACAGCGAGATTTTTAATGAATCTTACTCTCATACAGACTGGATATCCTCCTGCTATTATTACTCCAAAGGATCTATTAAAATACCTTAATAATTTAGAAAAATCCCAACCTGGAGGGGCGATCGCATATTATCTACAATTGATATATAGTGCTGTAAGACGATCACTTACAATTTATTTGAAAGCATTATTACAGGAAGAGCCTTTGTCTAAAAGCGATGTTTCAACATCACTCAAAATAGGAGAGTTTGCAAAAGTCGTAACAGAAAGCGCTTCAACCCTAAGACACTGGACCAAAACAGGTCTGCTTGAGGGTGCAACCACGACACCATCCGGTTATCAATTATCCTTACGATATGATAGAGCGTTGTAAACAAATTCTCGAGCGTCAATATCAGAGATACATTCTTGAAGAAATTTTAAAATTAATATCAACATAGTCATATCATATCATATCATATCATATCATATCATATCATATCATATCATTGTGGTATTAATACGATAGACGGAGATATTCAAGAAAGTCTTGAAATAAGAAATACTTTGAGCTATAAACTTGCTTCGATAGAATGTAATAAAATATCAGAGGTTCCATTGTGACGCTTGAAAGAATTCAGTTTTCTACAGAAGTTACAGTTTGTCACTTAAGAGCAGCTCGAGCTATCTTAAAGCTCTCCTTTAAAGAGCTTTCGGAAATGAGTAATGTAAGTGAAAGAGCCCTTATTCGATTAGAACAGGGTGATTTGTACAATTCACCGGAACATTCAAGCATTGTTACTATTGCAAAGGTACGTGCTGTATACGAAGAAAACGGTATTGAATTTTATAAAAATAATTTCATTCACTTAATTTCACAAGATCATCGTTTTATCATCCGTATTGTAAAATAATAATAACCTCTTTAAGAGTTTAATAATTTAAGTATTTAAACATTTAAGTATTTAGATATTTAAGGACAGTATAATACCATTGAAAGCAAAGGGTTTCTTTATGAACGTTTGCACCAAACTATAGTCCCGATTGCACCATTTTATAGTCGGATTTGCACCATTTTATAGTCGGATTTGCACCAAATTATAGTCTCGACTGCACCATTTTATAGTCTCGATTGCACCATTTTATAGTCTCGATTGCACCATTTTATAGTAATTGCACCAAATTATAGTCCTGATTGCACCATTTTATAGTCGTGTTATTCTGGTCTTTGTTTTAGTCGTAAATAATACAAATTTCGTTTGATTTAATGCTAAATCAATGGTAATTAAACATAAAAGGAAGTAAAACTGCACATGAGGTGTAATATTGAATGGTGTAACCAATATCTTAAACAAACACCTTGGAGCCGTTCATAACAGTTCTCCATTAACAATGGTTCAAAGAAAAGTTATGAATCTATTGCTTAAGAATGCTGAAAAAAACATACACGCGGATGTAGAACATCGAATTTCTGCTAGGGATCTGATGAAAGGAATTGGATGGAGCACCACAAGTAAAACTCCCGAAAACTTGAAAGAGTGTCTGAGTGAATTGGTCAGCATAAAAATTCAGTGGAATATTTTTGAAGTAGATCGAAAATCAAAGTGGATAACTTCCACTCTCTTGGCGTCAGTAGCTATTAAAGA
>CAZMBF010000178.1:0-2302 GCA_964564365.1 uncultured Alphaproteobacteria bacterium | reverse complement strand
GTGCCAGCCTTTCGCTTTTTCATTAAAGAAATGAGCGTATACATTAGAGGCAGATAGCACAACAGTAACGAAGATCAACGCCCATTTCATCGTCGTGTATCTCCCTGTAACGCTTTCATTCGTTTTTCTAGCTTTGCTTTGACCGCACGTTCGTTTTCAAACTGTTTGGTTACATCTCCCTTGTTTCGCTCTTTCAATGTCCGCAACTGATCTTCATAGGCTTCTGTTAAATCCATCAGATCAAACCTTAGGCGTTTAATTTCATCCAGGGTCAAACCTTCACAGTTGGGTGCTCCTCCCCATCCCCAACTTTTACCGAGTTGTTCACGAGCTTTTTCTTGAAGCACACGCATGAATTTCGAGGGGAAACAGCAATAGCTATGCACATCCCGACTTTTCCACAAAAAACCTAAGAAGTCTTCGCTCTTCGAGCCTACGTAGTGACAGTGACCGGCCTTTTTACGTTCGGATAAGGCTTTTTCTTCCGCATCGCACCTGGATAACCCCACCAAGTTGGTAAATCCGTCTAAACTTCCACAACAATCGTACATCAGGGTTTCACAGACGTTTTTATGGCATTTTAACGTCTCGCCACCAAACACTTTAGCTGTACGCGCATCAAACTTATACTGATCGTGAAGCTCTTTTTTGATCTCATTGAAGACAGAGAGTTTGGTCATGACCTCCCCAAACTGCTGATTATCATTATAGGTCGTATCAATACAGTTCCCATCTAAACAATAGAGGGCATCACGGCCTGAGGCCGTTGTGACTAATCGTCCTGATTTGCTTTTACACCGAAACGTTTTCTCCCACAGGGCACACATGCCGGAGGCACACGTACCGAAGCCAAAGCTTCCATTGAGCCCGGATTGTATACATTTTTGTGACTGCTCCTCACACTTTGCCGCTCTTAACGCTTCACACCCTTTGACCGACGGATATTGGCAATGATACGTTTGTTTATCTTTCCACGAATCTCTGGAGACCGCTTTCCCATTAATCATCCGAGTTTCAGGCCCAATCAACACCTCTCGATACGTTAACCTGCAATCGGGGCCTCGCCCTTTCATGTAAGATGCTGAGTCTTCGGCCACCCACTCTTCCCCTACTTCTTCCCACTTTTCTTCTTGGATCACCTTGTCTACTTGATCATATCTGTCACAACTCTTGGCATCTTCGATATGTTTCCAGGCAACATAGACATCGTCCACAAAAATCCCAGAGTTTGTCCAGGCATCAATCGTACTTGCATCAACATCCTTATCTTCCTCTAATCGATTCCGATGGTAGGTTTTAAAGTCGACGTTCTTACCCCGAACTCCTCCCCAGAAATAATCATCGGAGATGCGATGTCCCTTACACACCTTAACCTTCTTTTTGATGAGAGGCGTATGTTTTACCTCAACCCGCAAGTTACGAACAACCGTAATCGGATAAGGCTTACCAGATTCCCGACACGTTTTGGTTGTATATTCGCCTCCTGTTTCGTGTTGAGTAATCGTGGCATTCAGAATGGCTTCAGGATTCTCAGTGATACGATCTCCTTCTGCAAACATGGGATCGTCTGCTCGTAAATCATAGGGTGTCTTTGGCTGCAGGCTGTCGGCGACCGTTTCAGGGATACGTTTGAACTTGACATCTTGAGTCGCTTTACTTGCACTAAACGTTTTACCCTTGTCGGTTTTTGGAAGTACCTCATTAGGATCTTGTCGCTTGGTTGGAAGATCACCATGGGTTGCTTTCTGAGTCCGTGCTAAGGCTTCACCTTCTCGTTTGGCTTGATCCATCTTCCCAATGATACACGTTATGCTTAGTCCAACTATGATTCCCCATCGTTTCATCACATCGCTCCATCCGTTGCAATGGCGAGTGCTGGCTTTATTAAATCCAAGCAGCAGTGTCGCTTGCGCCACACTAAATAGGTAAAATCCTCCCCCGTCACAGGCCGTGTTTTTGCAATCCCCCACAGCATGTCACTGCGTCCAAAGGCCTGACAGTGGCCTTCCGTGAGCGATGTTGGATAAACTAACTGGTGCTTATACAGTGTCTTTTGAATGATCGGCATAATATGATCTTCGCAAAACTCTGATGCCTCAAACCCACGTAATGCCATCATGCGATGAAGTTTTGCCACCATCCGTTGCATGAGTAACGAACTGGACTGTAATCCCCCCACATGATGCGCTATCGCTCCCGTAAAGGGATAGAGTGACCCCTCACACCCCGCACACCAAAACAATGAATCCAATGGCTTGTTGAGTGAGGATGCGGTACAATCTGCCAAACAGGCACTTTGTGC
>CAZMBF010000177.1:0-2310 GCA_964564365.1 uncultured Alphaproteobacteria bacterium | reverse complement strand
AGAGGCCATTGCAGAGCTTAAGGTTCTGGATGCGTTAGTTGGAAAAGAAGCCTCTGAAGAAACTCGCAATGCATTTCGTACACGACTGAGATCAGGCCAATTATACGATAAAGTGATCGAGATTGAGGTTCCGGATACTGGGAATAGCAATCCATTTTCGGCCTTTGATGTTCCAGGTGGGCAAATGCAAATGGGTATGATTGATGTATCCGATATGCTGAGTAAGGCTATGGGTGGGGAGCGCACTAAACTGCGTAAACTGACCGTACTAGAAGCTGAAAAGCTATTGGTTCAAATAGAATCAGATCACCTTTTGGATAAGGATGTAATTATTGAAACCGCAATTCGTGAAACAGAGCAGAATGGTATCGTCTTTTTAGATGAAATTGATAAAATTTGTAGCCGAAGTCAGCGTGATGGCAGCGTTAGCCGTGAGGGTGTTCAACGTGATTTGTTGCCGCTATTGGAAGGTACTACGGTTACAACAAAGCATGGGCCTGTAAAAACAGATCATATTTTGTTTGTGGCCTCAGGTGCGTTTCATGTGTCTAAGCCCTCGGATTTATTGCCAGAATTGCAAGGACGATTACCTATTCGGGTGGAATTAGAGTCTTTAAAAGAAGACGACTTTGTAAAGATTTTGCATGAACCAGAAAACAGCCTGATCAAGCAATATAAAGCATTGATCGAGACTGAAGGTGTTAAGATTGACTTTACAGACGAGGGGATCACGTATCTTGCGAAACTGGCCTATGATCTGAATCAAAACATTGAAAACATTGGCGCAAGACGTTTACATACTGTAATGGAAAAACTGTTTGAAGATATCAGTTTTGAAGCATCTGAAAACAAAGGGAAATCATATTTGATTAGTAAAGAATATGTGGAAGAGACAGTGGGCAAGCTGTCTGAAAACATTGATGTTTCAAAGTTTATTTTATAAAAATAATAAAGGTAAAAATGAAGGTATCTACATCTGAAGCTGAAGTGTTAGAGGTGAATCCACTTAATGAATTATTTGACATATTTCAAGATAAGATTCGCCAAGTGGATTCTATTTTGCAAACGTATGCATATAGTGATGTGGCTACGCTTCCTTTAGTGAGTGCTCATATCATTCAATCGGGGGGGAAGCGTATCCGCCCCTTATTAACACTTGCGGCAGCTAAGTTGTGTGGGTATGAAGACATAGACGATCGTGATGTAAAAATGGCAGCCTGCATAGAGTTTTTACATACGGCGACCTTATTACATGATGATGTTGTAGATGAAAGCATTCTAAGAAGAGGGAAACCTACTTCGAATACGATTTGGGGCAACCAGATCAGCGTTTTAACGGGTGATTTTCTATTTGTGAAGTTATTCCAATTGTTAGTTCAAGATGGTTCGTTAGAGATTCTGAATTTGTTCGTGACGACCACTCAAAAAATTGTAGAAGGCGAAGTCTTACAAATAGGTGCTAAAGCATCGCCCTGGTTAAGCCAAGAAAGCTATTTTAAGATTATTGAGTCAAAGACCGCAGTGTTGTTTGATGCGGCCCTTACGTTAGGGGGGCTGTTAGGTGGTGCGTCCCAGGAACACATAGCTGCGTTGAAAGCATATGCTGTAAATTTGGGCATAGTTTTCCAGCTGATTGATGATGTTTTAGACTATTCGGCAGATGAGCCTGTTTTAGGAAAATCTATCGGGAATGACTTTTTTGAGGGGCAGATTACATTGCCATTAATTCTGCTGTTCAAAAAATTACAGGAAGCCCCTGACATATTGACGCGATTGCAACATACAATGATCCAGGGAGAGCGTGACTCTGCAGACTTTAAATGGGTTCAAAATTTGATGTTGGAATATAAAGTCATGCCAGAAGTTCATGCAATCGCCTTAGAGTATGTTAAAAAAGCAGATGCAGCGTTGGATGCTTTTCCTAAAACTGACATAAAGGACACGTTAGTTCAATTAGGGCATTATGTAATGTACCGTAATAGATAGGCATATTTTACCTTCTGGTAATTTTGAGCGGAACGTTATACTATAAACAATAAATATAAGAGTGAGGATAAGAATGAAAGCAAAATTATTAATAAGTGCCGCAACCCTTTTGATGGCATCTGAAGTATCTGCCGCGTGCTGGAACGGTTTCTATGTGCGAACAGATGTGGCCGCAATGGGTGCTGGGAAAAGTCACAAGAAAAACGAAGCTTTAACTGGGAAGAACGAGGGAGCAAGTGAACGCTTGTTTTATAGCGCGATGCGCAAAACTCGGGGGCAAGCCCCATAACTGTTGAAAGTGATTAGAAGAAAAAGCTATTGTTG
>CAZMBF010000176.1:0-2312 GCA_964564365.1 uncultured Alphaproteobacteria bacterium | reverse complement strand
CACAAAGGGGTGCCATTGGCTGAGAGGATGTTGTCCAACCCTTTGAACCTGATGCGGTTAGTACCGACGAAGGGATTGTGATCTGTTCTGTAGGGTATCCTCGTAAGGTTTCATCTTTCCTTTGTCTTAATACAAAGGAGTCATTTGTGGAAGGCTATTTAATACTGGGAATTGCTGCGATTGTTGGGGTGATGAGAGGTGCGGTAAGTCTTGTGTTTGAACACCCCTTGGATGTCATCAAAACCTACTGGCAGGCACATCCCGAAAAAACAGGAATGATCTCGGTTGTTTTAGAGGTGGTAAAACTAAAAGGCTGGCGAGGCTTTTACTCAGGAGCCGTGCCAAATGTGATGCGTGTAATGTTGAAACAGGCCTATAGGTATCCCTTAATGATCGCTTTGCCCATGATGTTTGCTTATATGATGTCGTCAGTTTTAGCCATTAGTATTGCAACGGGGCTAACTATTGCGATTATAGAGGTTTGGATTGTTACCCCTTTAGAGCGGTTCAAGGTGTGGCTCATGACCTATCATCGGTTCTCGGGCGGTGTAAGATCCTTTATCAAAGAAGTAAGGGGGAATGTTGTGCATACCTTATATAAAGGGTTAAGAGTTACGGTGCTTCGTCAGTTGGTCAGTTGGTTAACGTTTCTGATTGTTCATGATCAGCTGATGGTGTGGATAAAAACAGACGTTGGAACTGTGAGTCATCTCTCATTATATATGTTGTTTGCTGTGAGTGTGATCGAAGGTGCGATTAATACAGCAGCTATCATGCCGTTTGATTGCGTAAAAACACATCAGCAGAAAATGAATTCAACTGAAAATGAAAGCTTCGTTTTGAAGTTAAAGTGGATTTACCATCATTATGGGGTGCGTGGTTTATATCTGGGGTGGCAGGCGCGCATGGTTCAGTACATGATAAACTCGGGGTTTGTGACTGTCGCCATCGAAGGTGTTCGCCTGCGATACCAGTAAGCTGCATCACCAGAATGTCTGAGAAGTGAAAAAGATATTGCTTCGTTCACATATTTTAACTACCTCCCCTAAACGCAAATATTATCAATGTTGACAGCTTGGTTGAGGTTGCTCTTTATCTTCAAACAACAAAGTCTGTAAAGACAGTGTGTGGATTAGATATTGACACCCGTCCGGCGCATCCTGCAACGGATTCTACCAATTTCATTAAACGTTCCGGAGTATTTTGGCGGATGCCTATAAAGTCTAAGCTGAACACCTCTGGTGTCATATGTGCAACCGTACTTATAGATCAGTAGTTGATGGAGGCGGATTTTGAAGATATGCCAGAGCACCTTGGAAATAAACCCGTATACCGCGGTGGCGTGCTATTTTGTAATGGAGAGCGAGGCACACCTGTTACAAAACCACAGGTTCTTGCTGCCTATTTGAAGTCACATGCAATAGATGTGAAGCGGATTGTCGTAGTTGACGATACTAAAAAGCACTTGGAAGACTTTAAGGTGTTCGTTTCCAGAGAAATGCCTGGCGTTGAATTCCTGGGTTTTTATTATCAAAAATCGATGCGTGACCTGCCTAGGGATTGCACGGAGGTTGAGTTTGAAGAATATATGCATCGGCTGATTCAGATCATAACCCCGTCGGTTATGGAAAATTAGTATCATAATGTTCAAAGAAAGCGCTTTTGTTGTTCTGAGTGTCTTAATGTGTTCCTTATACTCATTTCTGTTTTTGGCAAGCGGTACAGTGTTCAATTTGAAGTTCAACGAAAGCTAATCCATATGGCTTTGGGATTTATTTCCTTGTCGTTTCCCTTTTTGTTTCACACCCCTTTGGAAGTTGCGTTGGTGGTGCTGGCTTCCTTTGGGGGTTTAATATCTCTAAATTATGTTCCTTGGTTGCGGCGGACGTTGGGGGAGAGTATCTTTGGGGTTCAACGATCTTGGCAGGGCGGTGGTGCGTTTGCAATTGCGGTTGGATTGCTGTTTTACGTGGCTCAGGGTAATTACGCATTATACGCAGGTCCGTTAGTAGTGGTGACCTTTGCCGATGCCTTTGCAGCCATTGTTGGTACCAGGTGTGGAAAAAAGCATTATGGCATTCTTGGTGCATATAAAAGTGTTGAGGGTACCATTGCCTTTCTGGTGACGGCATTCGTATTAACCTTCTTAGTGGTATGTTTGACCACAGACCATCTTGTGATGGGGGCGTTGTTGATCTCGGTTGTGGTGGCTGTTGCAAGCACAGTTGCGGAGTTGTTTTCAGGGCGTGATTTGGATAATCCAACGTGACCATACCAATAATTCGTCAAGTGAGAGTAATATGCTGGTTATT
>CAZMBF010000175.1:0-2316 GCA_964564365.1 uncultured Alphaproteobacteria bacterium | reverse complement strand
TTTTTTGTTACATTTCAAGAAGGTAATACAGGGGAATCCCCCTGTATTACCTTCTACCTAAACGTCTCATCTCTATCTGAACTTGGACACCTTAGCCAAACAAGTAATCTAAGATCCCATTGAGTTTTAGGCGACCTTTGGTGGTTGCAACGATTCGATCCTCAACTATGTCGATTAACTCATCTGACACCAAATGGTGCCATTTTGCGTTGAAGAACTCCTCCGGGGAAGCGTGAGCAAGCTCAGCAAAGCGCTCCAGCTTAACACCTTCGGATAGTCGCAACCCCATCAACATCAGTTCTATTAGGGTTTCATTTGACGATAAAGGCACAAGCTCGTGCTGACCCTTCTGATGGGTTGTACACGCATCCAGCCAAAGCTGCGGGGCGCGATGCCTGCGTGTTGCATATTTGATGCCGTCAATCGTGATACGGCCGTGAGCCCCAGGACCTATCCCAACGTAGTCGTTATATCGCCAGTACATTAAATTGTGTCGGCACTCTTCTCCAGCGCGGGCATAGTTAGAGACCTCATAAGCATAAAGACCGTTCCGGCTTAGGATTTCTCCTGTGGCTTCATACAGCTCTGACGAAAGGCCCTCGTCAGGCAGGGGAAAATCCCCGCGGTTAAACATCGTATGAAAAGCAGTGCCCGGCTCAATAGTTAGCTGGTATAGCGAGATATGCGTGGGGGCGTACGTTATTGCGACCTCTAGCTCTCGTGTCCAAGCCTTTAGAGTTTGATTGGGGCGCGCATAGATCAGATCAAACGACACTCTTGAAAAGCTTGCATGAACTTGCTCTATGGCGGCGATTCCTTCAGATAGCGAATGTGGGCGCCCTAAAAATTTTAGATCATCATCATTAAACGCTTGAATGCCAATGGACACGCGATTAGCTCCCGCCGCTTTAAATGCTTTAAACTTTTCTGATTCAACGCTGGTGGGATTAGCCTCGAAAGTGATTTCTAAATCTTCAGAACATGACCACAGGTGTTGAATTTTATCAACAATGATTCCCATCAGGGTGGGGGGCATTAATGACGGGGTTCCTCCTCCAAAAAAGATCGTTTTAACGATATGATTAGGCGTTTGTTGGAATGAAAACACAAGCTCATTTACATAAGCTTGTGTCCATTTTTCTAGGTCAATCTGCTGAACAAGATGGCTATTAAAATCACAATAAGGGCACTTTGATACACAAAATGGCCAATGTACGTACACCGCTAACTGTTGGCGATCTCCCATAAGTCGGCTAGCCTAGAGATGGGTACATCACCCGCATTTGTAGCTTTATAAGGTCGTCAATCCCTGACTTTGCTAATCCAAACATTGATTGGAACTGATCTAGCTGAAAGGGCTCGCCCTCTGCAGTCGATTGAATCTCAACGATACCACCTTTGCCCGTCATCACAAAGTTTGCATCGGTTTCTGCCGTGCTGTCTTCGTCGTAATCCAGATCTAATACTGGAGTACCTTTTACAATCCCCGCAGAGATTGCTGCTATGTGATCTTTGATGGGTAAGGTTTTGATGATTTTTTTGTCGACTAAGTGCTTGCACGCCAAATATAGGGCTACAAAACCCCCGGTAATGGCTGCTGTGCGGGTGCCGCCATCAGCCTGAATCACATCGCAGTCTATTTTGATTTGACGCTCACCCAAAGCGCTTAGATCCATGACGGCGCGTAAAGAGCGACCAATAAGGCGCTGAATTTCGTGAGTGCGACCGGATTGCCCCCCTCTTGCGGCCTCTCGGTCCATTCTGCTGCCAGTTGAACGCGGAAGCATCCCATACTCGGCCGTTACCCAGCCTTTTCCGCTGTTTCTTAAAAAGGGTGGAACCTTCTCATCCACCGAAGCAGTGCATACAACTTTTGTATTGCCCAGGGTAATTAAGCATGAACCTTCTGCGTACATGCTAAACCCAGTATCTATGGATGCTGGGCGGAGTGATAATTCAGAACGATTGTCCTTACGCATTTATTTTCCTTCTATTAATTCTCGGAACTGGCTTGTTCCCTCTTTTATTTCCATAATTGCGATCTTGCGTGATACACGACCATCTTTTTGAAGCGTAAAGCCTCCTTGTAACCCAACAAACCCTAATGGACTGGTAAGAGCTGATACAGAAAATGGCGCAGTGTAACTAAGCTTATGAAGCTTTGCAAGCATTGCCATGGCGTCATAGGCAAGATACGCAAATAACGCGGCTGGTATCAGGAGCCAGATGGTCATTGCGGCCTACCGTTGGCAGCCTCTATGTTTCTTTGGTCGCTGATATAACCACGCCATTCCTCCCGGGCTTCTCTTGTTAGAA
>CAZMBF010000174.1:0-2317 GCA_964564365.1 uncultured Alphaproteobacteria bacterium | reverse complement strand
CCTTGATTTTACCATTGGGGTTGAAATACATAGAGACCGGAACGATCGTCATGCCCTTTTTTTGAATATTCATCAACAGCTTTGTAACTTCTCGTTTTTTTAACAACAGTTTACGTGGGCGTGTTGGCTCATGGTTAAACTTGTTGGCAAAAGGATAGATGGCAATATTGGTTTGGTATAAATACAGCGCCCCACCGGACTCGCCAACGAAGCCTTCTGCAAGGTTGACTTGGCGTAATCGTGCTGATTTAACTTCCGATCCAACTAACATAATGCCAGCTTCGATAGTTGACTGAATAAAATAGTCAAACCGAGCTTTTCGATTTTGGCTAATGATGATCTTTGCGTCGCTCATATCTTTCCTAGATTCATTGATGACAATAGTTGATTTATCGTGCTTTTGTGCTTTTCTGTAAAGCGCCCCAACGGTGGACGAACTTCGTCGGCGCACAATCCCCTGACAGACAGAGCATACTTAATGGTTGCTGGCGCAGGCTCTAAATACAACGCATCATCTAAATCGATCAATTCTTGACGCGTTCTTGTAAATGTCTTTAAGTCTTGATCAAACCATGCGTTTACATTTTGCACGCATCGTACCGGGTCGACGTTAGATGTGACTGAAATCACACCGTGTCCACCTTCTGCTAAAAATGCTGGTGTAGATGAAGAGTTTCCAGATAGAATTGCAAAATCTTGGCGCGGTATGCTGTTAAGGTATTTAGTTGGGCGCGTAATGTCTCTGTCGGCCTCTTTGATTCCGATGATTGTTTTGCTAGCTGCTAGCTTTACAACAGTTTCTACTGACATACTAATAGCGCAACGCCCGGGATTGTTGTATAATAACAAAGGACATTTCAAAGCACCATCTATAAGAGAATAAAAATCATGAATCTGATCTTGCGTTGGTTTTACATAATAAGGGGCAACCACCATAACCACATCCACTCCGCACTCCAAAGCTTGACGTCCAAGCTCAATCACATTGTATGGATTGATGTCGCTGGCTCCGGCTGCAATTGGCACACGACCTTTGTTAACGCGAACAACTGTTTTAAGAATTTCCTTTTGTTCGTCTTTCGACAAAGTTGCAAACTCGCCTGTACTTGCACACGGAACAAGACCATTGATGCCGCTTGCTATTTGCCATTCGACAAAATGTTCAAGCGCCTCATAATCAACCCTCCCTCCTTTAAAGGGGGTTACAAGTGCCGTCAAAGTACCGTTCAACATCATAGAAAACCTTCATTTGAATTTTCCACCACTATATCCCCCTTTCTGCGGGGCTTCAAGATAGTTTTTTGCGTTTGGCTGTGTGTGTGGTCTATTTATGCCAAGGGCGATAAGCTTTTTACTCAGCCAAGTTTTAAAGCAGAGTGTTTGTCCGTATTTAAAGATCTTAATGGCGTTAAAGACAAAAGCCTTAAAGAAATTAAGGCGAAACATGGGGCAGCGTTAAGCAAGTGCCCATTAGTCGAAAAGCTGCAGAGGTGGCGGATGTTGCGGAGGCACGAACTTACTTTTGAAGAAGGTGTTCAGTTTATGAAGCAGGAACCTCATTGGCCCTTGCGCCCTGAAACAATCCCTATGTTAGAAAAAAAGATCAATTCGCAAACCTCAAAGAAAGTAATCAAAGAGTGGTTTGTCGGGCATGCCCCCACCACATCTCAGGGGTTGATTGCGTTTATGGATGCGCTAGGGCCAAACGAGCGCAAGCATACCCAATTTGTAAGCATTTTGCGAAACTTTTGGTTGTCAGATTATATGTCGACGAAAGAACAGTCTGCGGTCCTTAATAAATATGGACATTTGCTAACGGCCAAAGACCATCAACAACGCATTGAAATGTTGTTGTGGCGATGCAAGGCTGAAACCGCAATGGGGCTGGTTTCGAAAATCGATGCAAGCAAACGAGCCGTTTACCAGGATTGGGCGCATCTGATTCAGCGTAAAAGCAAACTAACAACATCAACCCACCCGGGAGTTGCTGTGGTTTTGGCTCAAAATGCCCTTCGGGGTGATAATGGAGCCTTAGCGGCAGAGTTGTTGCTGAAAAGTGATCCTGGCCGGGTGTTCACGATGCAGACGCCTTATTTTACAACAGCTGTTAGAACCGCAAGAAATTTAATTGAAATGAAGCAATATGATTTAGCCTTAAAGGTGGTTGAAAAAGCCTTACCTTTGGCTTCCATGGGTTCTCAGTACAAAACAGAGCTTCACTGGTTGTCTGGCTGGGTGCTAACGTCTTTCCTTAATAAACCCGCCTTGGGTGTTCATCATTTTATCGAGGCTGTTTCCTTTGCGAAAACCTCGGAAG
>CAZMBF010000173.1:0-2323 GCA_964564365.1 uncultured Alphaproteobacteria bacterium | reverse complement strand
CACCATGAAAACTATGAATTTACATCGGGAAGAGCACTAAAGTTCACCTCTCATTTCCTGGGATATTCCCCTGACGGTAGAATAAAATATAACCTTCACGAGCTACAGTCACATGTAGAGGGAATAGATTCAAGTAGCTTAGACAATGACAGCCTCCCCAGTAAACCAGATGAATTTACTTTTAGTACAATTTATATAACAACTATCAATGAGTCTGGTGGTGCTATGGCCGGAACAGGTTTTGTAATAAGAAGAGGTGATGAAAAAATTCTTGTTACATGTAAACATTGCTTTACTCCCCCAGAGACTGCTTCTATATGTGGTTTCCAATTGCCTTCGTTGAGTGCAAGTCCAGATGCAGGCATTCATATTGAGATTCACGGTCAAGCAGTTATGCGTGACGTCCCCGTAAAAGGTTTTATTTTAGAAATGCATTTTCCAATAAACTACCCAGAAATTTACACGTATAATACATATGATTTAGCTGGGATCGAAATTAATAAATTATTAGTTGTCGCCCAAAAAGCCTGCGAGACACATTATGGCACGGGATACAATTCATCGCTTCTGCTAAGGTCTTTTGGTGCCAAAGAACTTTTTGCGCATAACCCTAATTGTCAGCCAAACTATCTTACAGATGCTTTTATGTTTGGTTATCCTTATGCTTACAGAGCCGCAACTTTACCTATTGTTCGAAAGGGATATTGTGCATCTAAACCAAACACTCCTATTTTTTGTTTGGATATTGCTACGGCAAACGGATCGTCAGGCTCTGCTGTGTTTTTCGATGTTGGGCCTTCAGTTCGCCCAGGTAATGCAGCAGAGGGTGAATGCAAAGAGTATGTATTTGCAGGTATGTTATATTCTGGGCGTGATGATTTAGCTAGAGTAATATCTGCTAGCACGATACTTGCTTTTGTTGATAAAAAGTTTGTACAAGTCTCTTCCCTGGAGGATTTAATGGCAACGCCTGCGTCTAGTATTCCGGTTCAAGAAATCTTTGACGCTACTGACGCTAATCAAGCAATAGATTTTAGTACTCATGATTTTTCTCAGACTAAGGAGCTTAACTTAAGTGGAAGAAAAAATGTAAATGAGATTATCCACAATTTAGTAAAAAATAGAACAATAAGATCTTTGCAAAGGATAGATCTGTCTGATACCGATGTATCTTTAGTGCAGCTACAGCAATTAAAACAAATTAGACCTACTCATGGATTTATCCGGCCAATGAAAACAGCAAGTGGAAAATATGATTGTGAAGTTGCACAAATTAATGTTTGTGTTTCTGGCTCTACATTTGAAACACAACTTAGGTCTTCTAAAAATGAGATCGAGCGTCCCGTACTAGAAGAGCCTGTGCGCACTTATTATTTAGCCGCAAAAGAGTCCGGGAATGCGTGTTTGCAATTAATACTAATATACTAAATGGGTGATAAAATGAAATTTGTTCTTAGTTTTGTAGTGTCATTATCAATTTGTGTGACGTTTGCGGCAGATATTCCATTGCGAGGTAAATCCACAACAGATTATCACGAGACTGATTTTACTTTTAGTCAAAATAACATCGCTTATCATATGGCAAGATTTTCTGAGCTAGCTTACAAAAATAAGGGAGATTTAGCAAAAGAATCTGCTGATCTATCTGTAGAATTTCAAGGTTGGGAGATTGAGAAACTAAATAAAAAACTTTTACATGGAAAGCAAACAAGGAATGGTAAAACATTACATGTTTATGCATTTGAGGGTACAAACGGTGAAGAGGATATCTTGTGTAATTCACTTCAAGAATTTTTTGAATTAACTCCATCGAGCAAATTAAAAGCACATCAGGGTTTTGTTCTGATTACAAAAAAGTATTTCATCGATGAAATCATCTTACCAGAAACTGATATTGATTATGTGATCCTTACTGGGCACTCTCTAGGCGGTGCTATGGCTAATATTGTTGCAGCGCGCTTAGCAGAAGGTCAATCTCGTATTTTTCCGAGAGCCTCAATAATATCATTTGCAGCGCCTTCAGTTTTTGAAGCTGCATCAGCAAGACAGCTGGATAGTTGGTATCCTAATATGAGTCATTTGAGAGTTACTAAACCTGAGGATGTTATACCTAGATTTAGAGAAATATTTGTAGAAACATTAGAAGGCTCTCAAAACTTTGAACTCATATCGCAAGTCCTTCAAGGGATAGATCTTGTTTTCGGAATAAATAAAAACGCCTCAACACATGCAGGAAATAATTTTGCCCTACCATCAACATCTCAAGAAGGTATGAGGCCAGGATTCGTGTAATAATGAGACATAAGGAAGTAGAAATCACTTA
>CAZMBF010000172.1:0-2326 GCA_964564365.1 uncultured Alphaproteobacteria bacterium | reverse complement strand
GAAAAACGTATAGTAAAGACTTTAAGTTTAAAGTAGCGATCGAGGCGATCAGGGGGGCAGTTCCAAGAACGCATTAATTTCATGGAAAGAGTTGAGAGAATTGATTAAGCGTGTCGAAAGTTTCAAATCAAACTATTGGAATGAGTTTGAGTTTAATTTTGAACGCACACTAAATTCGGCGGGTTTACAACCTCAGGTCTTAAGGACTCATGAATCTGCGTTATCTGAAAGTCAGGCGTGGGTAGGCATTAAGGATAAGCGTTCATGTGCTGAAGTTTCCTGGGCTTTAACCAGTGAGTATTCTAAAAGGCTTGAGTCATGTATAGACCTAGTTGCTCAATTAACCACGGACAAATTTAATGAAGAACGAGATGATTCGATTGTGGCAGCACTTGGAATTTTTCGCGAGAGATTATCTTTGAAAAACATCTGATTAGTTTATGATATAGCGCCTAACTGTAAGGATGACCCAGAAGTAGGTTTAGAAAGTTTCTTAAACAACAGGATGAATGGGGCTCGTGATACATTGTTTGCATTAGGCAGATTGCGGATTTATGACTTTGTAGTACATAAAGACGTAATGGTTGAATATGTCGCAGACTTAAGTGCTATATCAGAATGGGTTGGTTTTAATGATTGTGCCCAGAGGTTAAATCAAACAAAGCTTTATGAGGAGAGGTCGGTGACATATACTCAACTGCCATTAAAAGAAGGTGTTGAAATGAAGGGTGCTTATTTAACACAGCTAGCGTTGTTAGAGCAAAATATTCAAGCGTCACTTGATGAAACGTTTGAGTGGTTAAAGACTCAATAACTTAGGCATCATTAAAAACAGGGGGGCGTTTTTGCAAAAATGCATGAAACCCTTCCTGTTGGTCATGAAGTTCAAACGTGCTAAGAAATAGGTTTTGCTCGTGAGTGATGCCTTGTGATAATGGAAGCTCTGCCGCTGAGCGTAGGGCTGACTTTGCATGTATCAACACGGGTAAAGACTTTGCTGCTATCAGTTGCGCGATATCATCAGTCGCTTTGGTGAGGTGATCGTGAGGTACAACGTCCGACACTAATCCCCAACTTAAGGCGGTTGTTGCGTCAATTCTGCGCCCCGTTAGAATCATGTCCGTTGCTTTAGAAGTGCCAATAATTCTGGGGAGGCGTTGACTTGCCCCAATACCCGGAATTGTGCCAACGCTTAATTCTGGTTGGCTGAATACAGCCGTTTCAGAGGCTATGCGTATGTCTGCCATTAAGGCTAACTCAAAGCCGCCCCCAAAAGCGTATCCATTAATGGATGCGATGATGGGCTTTGAAAATGCAGCAATACTGTTCCATGTTTTTAAAAACTTTTCTCGATATTCGGGCGAGTTCTGTGTTGTGAACTCTTTCAAATCAATGCCAACCGAGAATGCCTTTTCAACTAGGCTTTCAAAGATGACAACTTTAACAGCGGCGTTTGAATCCCATTCTTGTAGGAGTACAGATATGTGTTCTCCCATTTCTAGATTAAGCGCATTCAATGAAGTGGGGGAGTTTAGTCGGATGCGAGCTACAAAGTCTTGAATATATGTTTGAATGACCATCATTTCATCTTTTTATTTATCTTACGTTATTAATTTTTATTTTGCTATAAAAGTTGTTTAAACTAAAAGAAACGGTGAAGAAAATGATTAATAAAATGATAGTTTGCTTAGTGGCCATATTAATTGGAATGAGCAATGTGCATGCGACTTTGTTTTTAGATGGTGTTTTTGATGAGCAAGAAGATTTGTATAAAGTAGGTGTTGAAAAGGGATGTGGTATTGTAATGATACATTTGGTTTTTGGAAATGGTGGGATTGCTGAGCTTGCAAAAGCATCATGTGACTTAGTGATTAATTCCAATAGTAGAACCTTAAAAATTCGGCCGTGTGTAGGGGACTGCACAACTGAAAAACGCTTTTCAATGATTGTTCAGTGGATTAAAGAGAAAAGTAAGGGAATTGAAGAATATAAATGGGTAGCGAACGACTGTGAATAAGTTTTAAAGAAATATAATTTTGACAACGTGTGTTTTTTTGTATTGTACAAGCTTTATAGGAGATTAAAATGAGATATATTTTTAGTGCTATTATTATGTTGTTATCTGTGGGTTCCCGTTTAAGTGCAGCTGAATTGGGCGTAGCAAACGATCCAACAACAGCTGATGACTTTAATCCAGACGCAATCTGCGAACAGTTATCAACTGACTTTAAAGGTAGTTTTTTTCTGGATTCAAATCCAGAAGCTGGAAGCTTCAAATTTAAATCGGAAACAGCAAGATTGGAGCGGAAAAGCTCAAGGAAGGAAA
>CAZMBF010000171.1:0-2333 GCA_964564365.1 uncultured Alphaproteobacteria bacterium | reverse complement strand
CGCCAGTATTCCACGATATTTCGGCGTTTATGTTGCAGTATTACCAAGTCCCGCCGGATAAGTAGCGCTTGATTTTACGCTATTTTCTGGTACAGTAATTGGGTGCTATTGCCCCCATCGTCTAGCGGTTAGGACATCACCCTCTCACGGTGGAAACACGGGTTCGATTCCCGTAGGGGATACCATTTATGTGTTGTAAATATGCACTTTTCATCAAAATTAATTCAAGGTAGGTTTCTTCGCAGGTATAAACGCTTTTTTGTAGACGTTGAATTGCCCGATGGTCAAATAGTGACCGCTCATTGCCCAAATACAGGGTCGATGCAAGGCGTATTGATACCGGGGGCTGCTGTATACCTGTCACAGTCGGATGATCCTAAACGCAAGTTACGGTATACGTGGGAGTTTGTGGAAATCGACGGAACGTTTGTGGGTGTGAATACTCAAAACCCCAATCGGATTGTGGGTGAGGCCCTCATGGCGGGCTGTATCCCACAGCTTGCAATGTATGATACATTTAAGGCTGAGGTTAAATATGGTACGGAGAATTCTCGTATAGATTATCTGTTGACGGACAAGCAAGGGCAGCAGTACTATGTTGAGGTGAAAAACGTGCATTACGCTAAAGTAGAGCAGGGGCGTAAGATTGCAATCTTCCCGGACTCTGAAACGACGCGGGGTGTAAAGCACCTGAACGAGCTGATGCGTGTGGTTGATCAAGGCCACAGAGCTGTGGTGGTATACTGTTTGCAGCGGTCAGATTGCGACGGATTACGATTTGGGGTTGAATTTGATACATTATATGCTAAAACTGCGGTGTTAGCGCTAAATCATGGCGTAGAAATGTTGCCCTACAGTTGCGCCATAACAGAACTGGGAATAACCCTTTATAAACCTTTAGAATTAATAACGGAGACAGAGTGAGTATACGTTTATACAAACCCGAAGAATTTGAACCCATGCGAAAGGCTGGAAAGTTAGCAGCGCAAGTGTTAGATATGGTCGCTGAGCATATTCGCCCAGGCATTACTACTAATCAGATTAATCAATTGTGCCATGACTTTATTATTAAGCATGGGGCAACACCCGCACCTTTGGGATATAAAGGATACCCAAAGTCCGTATGTACATCGGTGAATCACGTAGTGTGTCATGGCATTCCCAGCGATAAAAAGCTGCAAGTAGGTGATATTGTAAACGTCGATGTCACCGTTAATTTGAATGGATATCACGGTGATACTAGCCGTATGTTTGGGGTTGGAAAAGTTGGCGTTGCGGCTCAAAAATTGATGGATACAACCTATGAAGCCTTAATGAAGGCAATCTCAATTTTAAAACCAGGGATTACTTTAGGTGATATTGGCCACACGATACAATCATATGTAGAGCCCAAGGGGTATAGTGTCGTAAGGGATTTCTGTGGTCACGGTATTGGCACATCTATGCATCACGAGCCAGAAGTTTTGCACTACGGAACTGCTGGAACTGGACATGTATTACGGTCAGGATTTTTCTTTACCATTGAACCCATGATTAACCAAGGGCGTCCAGAAACTAAGATATTGGCTGATGGGTGGACGGCTGTAACGCGCGATCGATCGTTATCCGCACAATGGGAACACACCATCGCGATTACCGATAATGGTTACGAGATTTTTACTCATTCTTAAGTGCATAAAAGGGGATACTTTAAAAGTATCCCCTTTGCATCTGATCTAAAATTATTTAGTAAACGTTTTTTGAATAAAGTCTGTGGCAACTTCTACAGCAGACTCAACCGCTGAATCCATACTTCCTCCAGCAAAACCACTTCCAATTTTTCCTTCGGCTTGGATTTTTCCAATCTGAGTTCCATCATGTTTAATGAATACTAACTCTACTGTTAAAGAACCTTCACCAGTATTTCCAATGCCTCCAAGGAAGTATCTTGCAAAGCGATTGCCTTCGTTGTATTGGATAAATCTGTATACAATCTGAATATCATCACCTTCTGTAAGTGATGTGTTGCTGTAAAGTCTTTCTTTAAATTTCTTTTCAAAAGTCTCTATGGATTCTTTAGGGACTGTTAGTGTATGTTTACCCTCTTTGATCCTTACAGTTTGTGTTTTTTCTGAATTATTGATTGGATCTAAAACAGTTAACTTTCCAGCACCGCATCCTTGCACTAAGAATGCTAAGCCTATCGTTAGTAGAGAAAAGTATTTTTTCATTTTTGCTCCTAAGTTAAAATACATCAATGAATGTACAATATTTTAACTTTCTCTTCAATATGATTGTCCAAGTTCAATACAAGTGAGACGACTAGGCGGCCACCGGATGGTATAACTTAATGT
>CAZMBF010000170.1:0-2349 GCA_964564365.1 uncultured Alphaproteobacteria bacterium | reverse complement strand
TATGACCAATGAATCGCCTTATTTTGGAACGATGAAGTCGTATATTCCTGTGTACTTAAAAAACAAACGGAATGGCCATCCTTGGCCAGGCGTAATGGTTGGTATGAAACATTTTGATGCAGCTAGAAAAAAAGACGTTAACTCTACGATCAATTTACTAAGTCGTACAGAAACTAGAGCCATTTTAGAAGATGTAGGTTTTAAGATTGACTGTATAGAGTATCTGGATCGTAAAGGCATGTATCCGGATGATGCTCTGTTTGATGGAAGAGAGACGGTTGGGGTAATTGCCGTAAAACCGTAATGGATACGATTTTTGCTGCGATGAATACAAGAATGTGCGCAAGACATCCAGAGCTTTTAGAAAAATTTAATAATTTTAGTATATTATTGAAAATAAGGATTGACCTGGGGTCATTAATTCGTTATAAAGACTACCAGATATCAAATGTCCCCTTCGTCTAGCGGTTAGGACACCACCCTTTCACGGTGGAGACACGGGTTCGATTCCCGTAGGGGATGCCATTTAAAGTGCATCAACAAATTATCCTTTAGTTTAAACAAATACCATTCATGTGCAATTGAAGAGAATCTTAAGTTTTAAGATAAAAAACTTGACCTTCAAGGTCTGTGCCCTTAGAATCCAATCAGCTTTAAAGGGAGGTATATGCTGTGAGTTGGCTATCAGATTTTGTTCGTCCAAAGATTCAAGCTTTAATTAATAAAAAAGAAGTTCCAGATAATTTGTGGGACAAGTGCCCTGCATGTGAAAAAATGATTTTCAAAAAGGATTTGGAAAAGCATTTACATGTGTGCCCTCATTGTGATCATCATATGCGCATTAACGCTGCAACACGGCTTCAGTTGTTGTTTGATAATCAATCCTATGAGTTGATGCCGATTCCTCCTGTTAATCTTGATCCATTGAAATTTAAAGATCGCAAAAAGTATAGCGACCGTCTTAAGGAATCGAAGGGCGATGGTTCGAAATCTCAGGAAGCAATTCAGGTTGCCGAAGGCGATATCGAGGGTGTAAGATCTATTGTGGCAGCCTTTGACTTTACCTTTATTGGTGGATCCATGGGCATGTACGTGGGTGAGGGGATTGTGAAAGCAGCAGAACAAGCGGTTCACACAAGGTCTCCGTTGATTGTTGTGCCAGCCTCTGGTGGGGCAAGAATGCAAGAAGGCATTTTATCCTTAATGCAAATGGCACGAACCACCGTGGCCGTGAATATGATGAAGGCCGCACGATTGCCATATATCGTGATTCTTACCGATCCAACGACCGGCGGCGTGTCTGCTTCGTTTGCGATGTTGGGGGATATTCACATTGCCGAACCCAAAGCCACTATCGGCTTTACGGGCGCGCGCGTGATTGAGCAAACATTGCGTCAAAAACTGCCCGAAGGCTTTCAAACTGCAGAGTATTTGTTAGAGCACGGCATGGTCGACATGGTAGTACACCGCAAAGAGCTGAAGAAAACCCTGGGACGTATCTTAAAACTGCTGATGAAACAAGCAGCATAGGTTGTAGGCTCCTTCGCTGGCGCTTCGGAGACGTTTCATAGCCCACCCAACCTGGATGAAGCCTTTTTCAAAGGCTTCATCCAGGTTTTCCCACCCTTGACGGCAAAGCCGTTATAATAGGGGAGCAGGCAGAGGAGCGCAGCGACGGGTTGCCTGCGGGGCGGGCGGGCTTCTTAAATGTCACGCGACCAAAGGGAGCGTGCCTATGAAAGTTATGAAACAAATCATAGGATGCGCCCCACCAATTTGCTATACTCATGAAAAATAACAATGAGGATATCATGACATTACGAATTGCAATTAATGGATTTGGCCGAATTGGCCGTATGATGATGCGTGCATTTGCAGAGCAAGCACCAAAAGATATGGCGATCGTTGCGATTAATGATTTAATGCCGCTGGGGGTGAGTGCGCACTTGTTTGAGTATGACTCTGTCCATGGGCGGTACAAAAACACCGTCGATCACGGTGATGATTGGATGGATGTAGGGTTTGGAAAAATGCAGTATTTGCAAGTGTCTGATCCAACCAAGTTGCCATGGAACGACTTAAACATTGATATCGTCTTTGAGTGCTCTGGTCGGTTTACCGATAAGCCCGATGCAGAAAAGCATCTGCAGGCCGGGGCAAAGCGTGTTTTGGTGTCCGCGCCTTCGAAGGGTGCGGATATTACCGTGGTATACGGTGTGAATCATCACAAAATTACCGCAGGTCATCGAGTCATCTCTAATGCATCCTGTACCACAAACTGTTTGGCACCCGTTGCTGCGGTTTTACATGAAACCGTTGGGATTTTGCGTGGATATATGAGTACCATTC
>CAZMBF010000169.1:0-2354 GCA_964564365.1 uncultured Alphaproteobacteria bacterium | reverse complement strand
ACGATTTACCGGGCATTCGACAAACGGCCGTTCACAAGGAAACCTTAAGTTTTAAGGACGGAATTAAAGCCATTTTGCGGCAAGACCCTGACATCATTTTAATTGGTGAAATTCGAGATGAAGATACCGCTCAAATGGCATTTCGAGCCAGTCAAACAGGACACCTGGTATTTAGCACGCTACATACAAATGACGTATGGGGAGTTTTCCCCCGTTTAATGGACTTAGGAGTTTCCTTTGAAAGCATTAAACATACGGCGGTTGGAATCGTATCTCAACGGCTTGTTCGCAAGGTGTGTGAGTGTTCATCGCAAGGGTGTCTCAAATGTGACCAAACAGGCTTCTTTGGACGGATGGCTATCGCAGAAATACTAGCAATCACCCCAGAATTGCGGCACTACTTAAACGGCTCTCACTGGGTTCAAATCCCACAGGACATTCTATCAAAATTTTATATCTCCCTAAGAGCCTCCGGGGATGAAGCTATACACAACCAACTAACCACCGACACAGAAGTAAATCGACATTGTGGAGAGGTCTAA
This sequence comes from uncultured Alphaproteobacteria bacterium, assembly GCA_964564365.1. GTDB lineage: Bacteria > Pseudomonadota > Alphaproteobacteria > UBA6184 > UBA6184 > Bodonicaedibacter. The sequence continues at coordinate 1,812 of CAZMBF010000169.1, read as the reverse complement.
TGACAAATATACGATATAAAGCCATCAACAAATCTAACAAAGTAATTTTCGGAATGATTAGTTCTGACCAACTCGATCAGCTAGAGTCTCTTCTGTTTGATCGCGGACTTCGTTTAATTAGCTATCGGCATCAGCGTCAAAAAACATACAAAACTTTATCTTATGATCTACAACAAACATTATGGATGTCATTACGATACTATATGATGTCAGGCTTTAATTTGCCCGAGGCTGTTGAACACATGGCTCAAAGCAGCCTAGATCGCAAGATGCAAAGCCTTCTATTCAATGTATCAGATCGTTTAAAACAAGGTGAACAGTTCAGTACGGTTATGAAGTCATATCTTGTTACTAATGATATGGTTAGCCTCAGCTTATTAGAAACCGCAGAACATACGGGTGATTATCAAGAAATATTGTTAGATTTGGAAGATCACGCAAAATGGCAACTTGAATTCAAATCCAGAATCCAACGCTCATTAAGGTACCCAAGCATCGTGTTTGGAGCCTTGTGGCTGTCTATTTTTTGTATACTGTACTTTTTCGCACCTCAACTAAGCTCTTTCTTCCAAACAACGCATTATACACTTCCATCATTAACATCGTTTTTAATCTCCTTAAGTCAGTTTGTTGTAAACTGGCCCAGTGTATGGATTCTGACTCCGATTATCATGATTGGCTGCTTGAAAGGACTCTGCCGGATATTCCCAAATATGCAGCAATTACTGTTGTATATCCCTGGCATTAAAGGGGCCGTCTTGGGGTACTATTATACCAATATGGCTCAAATAGCCTATTTACACTTAAAACACGGACATTCACTGCTCTATAGCCTTAAAAGGTTACAAAAAGCCTTTGAACTAGATTGGATGGGGCAAGTCTTGCAGCAGGTTATACCGGAAATCGAACAAGGAGTTTCCTTAACGGCCTCCCTTAAAGCACACCCCATTGTCTTTTCAAAGTTTTTCCTACAACTAATTAGCGTAGGCGAGACAACCAACACCTTACAAGAAAACTTTAAAGTGATTTCAGCTTACTATGAACGAGATACCAAGAAACGAATCACAGGCTATATCAAATTAATTGAACCCCTAATGTTAATTGTTATGGGGGCGTTGTTGGTTGTAATTGTTGGCGGGTTGTTCTACCCCATGTACAGCCAAATGGGGTTAATAAGCCAAGGGGGGCTATAAGCCGGATTCTGTCGTGGAAGGCCATTCATCTGCGTTAATAGTTACCTATTAACTGAAGCAACTTACCCGAATACGATGCGGAAATTCATCTGTCTTAAAGACGTGTATTCCTATTTAGTCTTGCTCCAGGTGGGGTTTGCAATGCCTTTCTTATTACTAAGAAAGCGGTGAGCTCTTACCTCGCCATTTCACCCTTACCACAACGTGGCGGTATACTTTCTGTTGCACTTTCCCTAAAGCGGTTTCCCGCCCCGCCGGACGTTATCCGGCACCTTATTTCCGTGGAGTCCGGACTTTCCTCTGTCGATTACTCAACAGCGACCTTCTGCCCCCTCCATACCAGTACTGTATTTTAATATAAAAAGCAATGATAATTGACCCTTTGTGTACTCCCGCAAGGTAATCTACAATTAAACGTTCCATTTCTTCTAAAACATCTAAGATGGTATGATGGCTATAATTTCCTTGAGAAAGAAGAGATCTCGGCTCATCAAGGGCTAATTTCATATAAAAATCGTTATCTATTACCATTCAAAATATGTTTTAGCTTTAACAATTTGAGGAAAATCAACACTAATCTCTTCACCATCAGCATCAAGAATAATTTTAGAATCTTCAA
>CAZMBF010000168.1:0-2360 GCA_964564365.1 uncultured Alphaproteobacteria bacterium | reverse complement strand
GTTGATGATATTTTCGTTATTCCAACGGGTGAAAGAACAGGGTTTAGGCCTGATTTTCGCACACGTCCGATATTTCATGAATCTAAGTTTAGCGCAGCCTGCAAACTAGTCTTGCCAGACACTAAAACAATGTGCCAACAAATGTCACTTGAATGGCTAAAAGCAAATATGGAAGATATTGCTGAAAGAGCTACTGGGCAGGCGAAGATGTGTTGGGGTTCTCACATTTTAAAGGTAAAATCGTGTGAAAAATGTCGAGAGGATTTTCAAGAGATTGTTCGCTGGTTGCAAGGCTGTATAGATACTCAGTATTGCTATAGAACGGCCAGTGTAGTGTGTCCTGATGGGAATTTTATTCTGTATCAGATTAAATAACACAGGTGCTACCCCTCATATGTTTTTCTAGACATAGCTTATAATCCATGAATTATATAGGGGGATGCATTTTCGAGTATAGTAAAACGTTATCTTAATTAAAGATTCCACAAGCCAAGACATGCTTCTTATTGAGAGTTCGTAAAACAGTTAAATCTACAGTTGCATTAGCCATTTAGTTTGAGCTAACCTCATAAAATTAAGGAAATTAATGATTAGAGATCTTCTTGATTTCTGGGCTAGTTTTTTATTCTTTTGTTTTAGGGAGCATGCACATGAAAAATATACGTTTAAGATCAAATTATTTACTTGCAACAACTTTAACTTTTTTATTCTACAATCTTACTTATGCAGCAGATTTACAGGAAGCCTTTTCTGGATCTTTAACAGGCGTATCCCTTCATAGAAACGTAGCCAGAATATACACTAATAGTGCAGCAGCTATGGCTTCGATGTGTGAACCTAAGGGGAGTGAAAAAGCAGAACGCTCCATTCAGCAATTAGAGCAAATTATAAAATTACAACGATTTGATCAATACTTGCTTGAGGGAGAAGCTAGGTCTGCTGGGAGCAAACCGGATTATAGCAGACTAGATTCTGAAATAGCGATAAGCGTCCTAGGATTTTATGACTCAGATCGTGCAACAAGAGATCGAGAATATCTTCAGTATATATTAATACCCTTTCAGCAAGGCCTTTCAATGATTGCAAGCCTAACGCATGATTATCCAGAGCTTGAGGTCATTGGTCGATTAGGTAATAGAGGTTTTTGGGAAAGTGCTGCACTATCAACAGAATTTAAAACGGTATTTAAAGATCTAGATGAGTTGGCACGTTTATTAGAAACTATGAAGGCTCTTAAAGACGTAGCTTTGGCTATTGAAAACAGCGGAGAACGAGATGAAATTCAGGTGCTTAAACGTAGAGTAAGGGAAAGTTTTGCACACCTTCCCTGCATAATTAATTTGGCTTATCGTACATTTCATGATGAGATTAATGCATATCTTGAAGAACTAGTACGTCAACTACCTGAGGATAGTTCTACACCAGTTAGAAAGCTTTCTATTGTTGAGGGATTAATTAAAGTTGGCGAAACGGTCAAGCTCTTACCTAAACCTTTGCGAGACCATGAGCTTATTAAAAAGTGTATAGCTTTTAGAGATAAGCTCGTTAAAATTATTCCTCGCAGAATTAGAGATCTAGAGGGGGATGAAATAGGCAAACACCTTACTACGGGTCCAAAATTTATCAGAGAAGTTTCAGCTTGGATAAAAGAAGGCGGAACTGGGGAGGTTCCCAACTCTGATGTCATAGACAATATTCGTGATGCATTAGGATATAAAGCAAATTGGTCAAGCAAAGCAGGTAGTGCCCCCATTCCAGATCCCGATAATACATTGCTTGTTGCTTTCTTAGATAGAATCGAAGAAAGTGTTCATAGAGAACTGTTAAAATTCCCAGCGTGGGACAGTGCATTATTTTCATTACAGTCTAGAATCGATAGTGTTGCAAGAACCGTATTGGATACAGCGGTAGAAGAGCTCCGGAGAACAGAACATACAAGGTTAGATCTTTGGGAAAAATGGCGCGCGCATATAAATGACATTGTTATAGTACGCACAGATAACCTTGACGCTGTTCTTGGTAAAATAAGAGCTCACATTAGAGGCTTTCCGGAAGTGTTACGATCATCTCTTCCAGACGGTATATTTGATAGTATTGATTGGTCTGCTATGCATGCGTTTGAATTAAGTTCTCTTGATGTTATACGAGCAGAAATTCATTTCTTACATTCAAGGGCTACGATTCCTACAGATAGTTTTAGAGGAGGGTGCCAGTCTTTTTCGCTGATGAAAAGTGCACTTGCAAAATTGTCTAGAGAAGATTTTAAACCTTTGCGACTTATTGCATATACTATCTGTCAAGCGATTCTTGATTTTTCTAAGACATTTGCTTTCCAGAATTTTAAAATAGATATGAATCCC
>CAZMBF010000167.1:0-2383 GCA_964564365.1 uncultured Alphaproteobacteria bacterium | reverse complement strand
GCTCCAAAGCGCAAACGCGGCACAACCATTGAATTTCAACCTGATCCTGAAATCTTCGTAGATACTAGCGAGTTTTCTGCAAAACGCATTCACGATATCTTAAAATCAAAGGCATACTTATTCCGCGGGGTCACCATTTACTGGGAATGCGATGCATCCGTCCCTTGCCCAGAAACCCTTCCCAAACAAGCCGTCTTTCATTACCCAAAGGGTATTGAAGATTATTTAGATACGTTAATCACAGACAAAGAAATCGTCGGTAAACTTGCGGGCAACACACAAAATGATGAGGTTCGCATTGAATGGGCCTTAGCCTGGCTATATGATGACGAGACCGCATTTAGATCCTATTGTAACACCATCCACACCCCCTTAGGGGGAACGCACGAAAGTGGGTTTAAGTCGGGTTTGTTTAAAAGCATTCGCAGCTTTGGTGAATTAAGCGGAGATAAAAAAGTCGAAAAGATCATATCGGATGACATTTTCGCAGGATGTCTTGGCTTTATTTCGGTGTTTATCAAAAACCCTCAATTCCAAGGACAAACCAAAGAAAAACTGGTGACCGCATCGGTTCAAAAAGCATTGGATACGTTTATGCGGGACTATTTCGATCACTACTTTATTCAGCATAAAGACTTTACCCAAGGCATTATCCAGCATTTTATCGAGAAAGCAGATGAACGCCTGGCTAAAAAGCAAGCTAAGGATATTCAACGATCCTCCGCAACTAAGCGCTTACGCTTGCCCGGAAAGCTTACAGATTGTTCGAAAAGTACACCTGATGGAACAGAAATTTTCATCGTCGAAGGTGACTCTGCAGGTGGATCCGCAAAACAAGCGCGATTCCGCGAAACACAAGCTATTTTACCATTGAGAGGTAAAATCCTAAACGTCGCTACAGCCACAATGGATAAAATGATGGCGAATCAAGAAATTCAAAATCTGATTCAAGCCTTAGGTTGTGGGTATGGCAAGAACTGCGATCCAGCAAAATTACGCTATGAACGTGTGATTATCATGACTGACGCCGACGTGGATGGGGCGCACATTGCGTCGCTATTAATGACGTTTTTCTTTCAACAAATGCGTCGTATTATCGAAGATGGTCGATTATTTCTGGCACAACCGCCCTTGTATCGATTGTCTGCAGGGGGTACGATTGCCTACGCAAAAGATGATTCCCACAAAGAAGAATTAATGAAAACCACCTTCAAAAAATTCACAAACATCGATATTAGTCGCTTTAAAGGACTGGGGGAAATGAACCCAAGTCAACTAAAAGAAACAACTATGGACAAGTCTAAACGCTCTTTGATAAAAGTAAGTATTGAGGGTGATGAAACCGTCGACGCGTTTGTAGAACGCTTAATGGGGAAAAAACCCGAAGAACGTATGCTGTTTATTCAAGAAAACGCATTGTCAGAGGTTGAATTAGACATTTAGGAGGTCACTATGTCTAAGGTAGGAGTCGGTGTAGGCGTATTAATATTCAATCAAATCGGTCAAGTCCTAATGGGCAAACGCCTGGATGGTGTTAGCTCTGGCACTTGGAGCCCACCCGGCGGGCACTTGGAATTTGGGGAAACCTTCGAAGAAACCGCAATTCGTGAAGCATTTGAAGAAACGGGGATCAATATCCAAAAACCTACGCTTGTGTGTTTAACTAACAACATCTTTGACGACGAAGGCAAACACTTTATCGTGATATTCATGAAAGCCATTTACGACAATGTGCAACCAATACTTCATAAAGAACATCACAAAACAACAGAGTGGCAATGGTTTGATTTAGACAGATTGCCCGACAATATCTTCCCACCCTTTAGACGAGTCTTGAAGGGTGAAGCTTACGGGATGGATGCCTAGCACCTAAATAGTTTACCCATTTCCGTTGAAAGCCAAGTCAAATTCACGGCACACTCATTTGGAAATGCCCTGCTCATTTGCATAAATGCACGAATCATTCCTGGCACCTCATTATAACTTACCCAGATGTTTGATGCTTTAAGTTTTGATGCATAGGCTCGGCCATCATCGCGCAACGGGTCACACTCAGCCGTAAGTATAACGGCAGGGGGTAATTTTTCAGGGCTATGATAGAATAGGGGTGACGCTTGAAAACACCCTGGATCAATATTTCCAAGATAATTTTTAATGTAATATTGCATTTCTTTTTTTGTAATGAAATATCCCTCTGACATCTCATCCATCGATTTTTGAGATAACGTCAGATCAAGGGGGGGGATACAACAACATTTGAAAAACAGGGATTTGATATCCATCATCAATACATTGAATAGGTATACTTGCTGCAATATTGCCACCTGCAATGGAACTGCCCCCCTAAGTTAGGACCACTAAGAGACTAAACTAAGAGAGTCGT
>CAZMBF010000166.1:0-2400 GCA_964564365.1 uncultured Alphaproteobacteria bacterium | reverse complement strand
AGGAATAGAAGTCGATGTTTCCTTAACGTCTGAGCGCGTGATTCGATCTTTAGATCATATTATGGAGTGGAGAGGGAAACCCAAGCACATACGTTGCGATAATGGACCGGAGTATATCAGTCGGGTTATGCAAGGCTGGGCTAAGAAACAGGGAATTAAGCTTATATTTATTCAGCCGGGCAAACCGCAACAGAATGCATATGTAGAGCGATTTAATCGAACTGTACGGCAGGAGTGGTTGCAGATGAATGAATTCAACTCTATTCATCAAGCGCAGGATAAGGCTGAACATTGGTTGTGGACTTATAATCATGTTCGTCCTAATATGGCTTTAGGTGGTCTAACCCCATCTCAAAGGCTAAACCAGTTTAACCAAGGAGTTGTCTACTCCTGACTCCTACTAATAATGGGGGGATTACCCACGTCGTCCAATTCGTCCATAAGAAATAGACAGACTCCATTCTCCGAACAAGTTCTGATCCACTCGCAGGCTATACCACCGAAATATGTTTTTGGGTGGATGTTTTGCTTGAAGTTGAATATTCCAGCCCGTTTGAACAAGTGCTGGTTGATCCAGAGTGCCTAATAAACGATCAAAGAGGTCAAAGTTTAGAGAGACAGTCATGATTAACCGCAAATTAATCTTTCATCCACAAACTTATCCACGGATTTTGTGGATAAGTTAGTCAGCACAGGATTCAATGATCCCATTTGCGGGGTTGATGATTGATTTAAGTTCATGAAGGTTGCCATAGCCATACCATTCCTTTCTAAAGGGATTCCATTTGAAGTTCAGATCACGGAGCTGTGATTTGAGTTCACGAGGAGGCTCAGAGTTGAAGGTGATCACTACAGGTGTTTTATCAGAGCCATTACTTTGATTCTGATCTAACGATTCAAAGGCTTTCGCTCCCTGCTCTGTCCATTCGGAAACAATCGACTCAGTATTGATCATATGGTGTTTAAGCGATAATAATGCGCCCAATAGGGTGTTGTTATTCAATGCTTCCAATTCAGCTTTAACGATCAATCCCCCCAGTTCAATTAGACGACGGGTGCGTTGTTTGCGTTCTAAGGTTTTCAATTTCTGTTCTTGAGATTGAAGACGTGCCTTTTGACGCTCAAGCTTTTCTTTTTGATGTGATAACGATGCCATAGTCCCTCCTAAAGGTTCCTAATAGAACCTACATCTTTGTATTATGATGATAGCAAATAATAACGTTATGTCAAGATGAAGCGCCGCGGAATGAAGACATACGCAATATGCAAACTATGTTTGCGTGCCTTATAGACTTAGTATATACTGTGATCAGAAATAATTCTCATTACAACGGAGTTCACGTGGCTATAGCCTTTGCTCGATTGCAGTATGTTAAGCGCAGCGCAGGACAAAACGCCTGTCATAAAGCTGCCTATAACGGTCGAATGGTTGTAACCAATGAACGCACAGGCCAGTCGTATAATTACACCAACAAGGAAGACAGCGCTCATCATGAAGTACTTCTACCCAAAGGGGTTCACCCTCGCTTTCAGGATGCTCGCATGTTATGGTCAGAGGTAGAAATGCGAGAGAAGCGCATTAATTCTCAGGTCGCAAAGGAAATGGTTCTAGCCCTGCCCGATGATACGTGTGTCACCTTTCAACAAAAATTAGATATGGCAAGAAAGTTTGTGGCGCTGCATTTTGTTGATAAGGGATTAGCCGTTCAGCTTGACATTCATGAACCTCATGAGGCTGAAGATCATAACTGGCATGCCCATGTGTTGATCACAACCCGCCGTTTCACAAAGAGCGGGGATCAGCTAGGAGAAAAGGCCAGAGATCTTGATGGAGAAGTGCGAGGTGGGCTCCTAATGGAAGCCCAGCGTTGGGGGGAGCTATGGCGAGATTTTCAAAACGAATATTTTAAATTGCAGAGTATTGACCTTCGTGTAGATGAAAATGGCATTGTAGCTCAATCCCACTTGGGGCCTGTACGACTCAGAGCCCGGGCAACAGAGATGATGCAGAGTCACCTGGCGCGTATCAGCGCAAATCAAAATGCGAGTCGAGACCCTCAAAAGATTTTAGACCACCTCATCGAACGTAACAGTGTCTTTACGCGTGATGATGTTGAACGCTACCTACAAAAGCACGTGCCGCTTGAAGATATATCGTCCGTAAGATCCGCCTTCTGGTCTCAGAAGGCAATCTTACAGTTATCAGTTAAGGAGGAGATTATACATGAAAGATCTTCATCAGCATTGGATAATGCCTCGGAGTATCAGGAGAGCACCCTATACAAACAAAATCGAGACACACACCCCGAGGCAATTTATAGATTTACCACACTTTCTGTTCGTAAGCAAGAAGAGCGTATTTTACGTATTGCCGACCGAATACATGCAAAAAATGGATTC
>CAZMBF010000165.1:0-2458 GCA_964564365.1 uncultured Alphaproteobacteria bacterium | reverse complement strand
GAACAATTATCTTCCTTTGGATCAAAAATCATCATAACTGCTCTTTTAGAGTCTGACTCTTCTAATCTTGAAATAACACTTGTGAACTGATCTTGCCCTTTCCAATTTCTCAGGCGTGGACCATATGCACCACGCCAGGTTTTGCCATCATCCGAGTATTCATGCGCTCTCGGCAAGTAATGAGAAAGGTATTCTAAATCGTTTCTTCCTTTCATTACCCACAAAGTTTCTGCAATTGACAGAAAAATATTATTTAATCTATGCGGCGCTAATACGACCCTTTCTAGAGGTCTTTCTAGATGAATCTTTTCAGATAACAGTTCTTTCGATAAAAATCCACGAGGATTTATTTCCTGGCCTTCAGCCCAAGCTTTTCTAACTAATGATATAAAAGCCGTTGTAGTATTCCTAAAATTCATAAACTTGTGCTCCTTCATACTTTAAAGAAGTCTTTTCAAGTTCGTCTGGATTAGATCATATTCTATGAACTTCTTTAGCCAAATCACTAGTAGAATTAACCTCTTTTTGATTTACAATAATAACTTTTGTCCCATATCTTTTGGACTGATCTATGCATGCACTAAGAATGCTATTCTGGGCATCAAAGTAATCCGAAATTTTAAGAATCTCATCATTTTTTCTACCTCTCTTTTTAAGATTTTCCAGCCATTGGATCTTGCTTATCTTAAAAAAAATGATATAGTCTGCTACGGGTAATTCTTTTTCATCCTGGAAAGATAGTAATTTGATTATTTTATGATAGTTATTACTAGAGGAGGATAACCATTCATGATCTTTTTTATCTAAATAAAAATACAGAAGTTTGTCATAATAACAATCTACTAAAGCAATTTCTCCCGATTTTGCTTTTTTTTGTGCTAAGAGTAAGTTTGATACTCTAACAGATCTCAACCAACTTATTATATTGAAGTTTCTAGATTCATGGTTGCTTAAAATACCACTTGGCCACGTATTCTCTTCGGGCTCTAAATACAAATATTCTGTTCCAAATTGCTTTGCTAAACATCTAAAGATACTTGACTTGCCAGAGGCAGGCAATCCTGCTCCAACAATAAGAAGCCCTCCAAAAGCCTGATGTGCAAACAAAAAGATAATACTTACGACTATGAGTTTCATAATTAATTACCATTCTTAATCTTTATAAAGTGATTTCATGAAGTTAGGCACAATAGATTTTAAATATTGTTCAAAATGTTCCATAGATTCGAAATCTTCCATTAAACCAAAAGATTTTGAGAAATGTTCTGGGTTCCATAACTTTCGAGTGCTTAGGGAAAGATTGAAAACAAACCATAAATCCTCAACTTCTTCTTTCGTTAAACCCTTTTTTGGAAAAGCATAAACAGGTATATTGCCAAGGCCACCGGCATAAGCGGCTTCCATTATTGTCCCATAAGCTTTTGGGCAAATTTCTGCCACAAGAACATCACTTTTCCTTATTTTTTCTCGCAAAACAATCCAGATGGCCTAGTTTGCGGCTGAGTGCAGAAAACCACGTTAAGCGTTAAGAAGCTTTTTTCCTCTTTCTCTGATTTCTCCGGTAGGGCTGACATGCCGATAGAGAGTGGAGCGTGTAATGTTTAATTCTTTGCATAATTCCACAACGGACGTATCACGGCTTTGCATGACCACCTGTACCATTCTGACTTGGGATTTTGTAAGTTGGAATTTACGACCTCCATTCCTTCCTCGAGCGCGAGCTGCCATAAGTCCCGCATTCGTGCGCTCTCGAATTAATTCACTTTCAAAATCTGCCAATGAAGCAAAAATACCGAAGATTAGTCGACCCGCAGGTGTTGTGGTATCAATATTTGCACCTTGGCCAGTTAGAACCCTTAACCCTATATTTTGTTCTGATAACTTTGTAACTGTTTTAACAAGATGAGATAAATTACGTCCCAAGCGATCTAATTTCCAAACGACTAATACATCTCCTTCTCTTAATGCTTTGAGACAAGCATCTAAGCCTGCCCGATTATCATTTTTTCCAGAAGCATAATCATCATAGAGATGTTGCTCGTCAACACCCGCTTTCAACAAAGCATCTCGTTGTAGGTCTGTGGTTTGAGAACCATCTGCTTTTGATACTCGCATATAGCCTATTAGCATGTTGCTTAAACCCTCGTTTGTGCGACAGTTATAAAAACTATCAGGATGACATAAAAATATGTTGCTTATGTTATAGCTTATTCAATGTAGTGTAAATATTAATATTATTAGAATAGGTGACGTATGGCACATCGATCTGTTTTAACGGCAAGACAAAGAAAAGCATTATTAGATTTTCCTGAAGATGAAGCATCCCTGCTAAATCATTATGTACTCAGTGAAGACGACATATTTCACATTAATCGCAAACGAGGGGATCATAACCGTCTAGGATTCGCATTACAGTTATGTGCTTTTCGATATCCTGGAAGATTTATACAATCGGACG
>CAZMBF010000164.1:0-2468 GCA_964564365.1 uncultured Alphaproteobacteria bacterium | reverse complement strand
GCATTATCTCATCCCATCAAGAGGCTGCCTAGTCGTCTCATATGTATTGAACTTGGACAAATCAGAAAATAAGTTCGGCTTTTTTGTACAAATGCAGTTCCCTCTCAATTATTAGATATAAATGTACCAAAGCACAAAGAAAATGAAAATCGGATACGCGCGGGTTAGCAGCAACACTCAAGACCTTACTTTACAAGAAGAAGCTTTGCACAACGCAGGTTGCTCAGAAATATATAGTGAATCATTAAGTGGGAAAGATAACCATCGCCCTCAACTTAAAGCAGTATTGGAACGAGCACGAGAAGGTGACATTATTATCGTCTATAAAATCGATCGTATCGCAAGATCCTTAAAAGGTCTTATAGATATCGTTGAAGAGTTAAATCATAAAAAAGTAAATTTAATCTCACTGGATTCTGGCGATAAAGTAGATACGACATCGCCTATGGGAAAAGCCTTCTTTCAAATTGCAGGAGTGTTTGCTGAATTAGAAAGAGGCATGATCAATGCTAGAACAAAAGCGGGGATTGAACGTGCAAAACAATCCGGGGTAAAGTTTGGACGCACGCCAGGGAGTATCAATAAAAAGACGACAGCGAAGCTTGAACGAGTAAAGATCTTTCTAGACGCAGGAAAAAGCTATGATTGGATCGCTAAAGAACTTTCCGTTAGTAAACAGACAATATCAGCAATCAAAAAGTCACAATTCAAAGCGGGATCTATGGAGACTCAGTTTGCAACGATGGAGAACTATTAATGAATCTAAAAGAAACACTGGCTAAAGCCAGCCCGAAAAAGCTGGTTGATATTTTAGTATCATTGTATGAGTAAAATAACGATCTTCAAAAGTATCTCGATATAGTGTTTGCAGGATTAGATGAAGATCCAAAAAAGATTGTGTCATTGATAAAAAAAGAAATCAGTTCATTAAAGCGATCCACACGATATGTTGATTATTATGAATCTTCTGCCTTAGCGGATCGACTGAATCAATTGCGTTTACGTATTATAGAGGATGTATGCTCTAAGTCCCCGAAGCACGCGTGGGAACTTATGTTAGAGTTTTTAGATCTTCATGAAAAAACGTTTGATCGAGTAGATGATCGCAATGGCAGTATAGGCGATGTTTTTAGAGAAGCATGTGAGAGCTTAGCAAACATATCAAACCAAACGGATTACCCTCTCAATGAGACTGTGTAGGTTGTTTTAGAAAGATTTATGAAGAATGATTATGGTATTTATGACGAGATCATCTTGCACTTTAAAAACACATTAGGATCGGAGGGTCTTCAACAACTTTACACACAACTGAACGCAGCAAAAGACTCCAACAATGCTGGAAGAGTATCGAGGGGTCTAAAGTCGATTGCGGATTGTAGAAACAATGTTGATGAATATATTCAAGCATGCTCGTTGAATGGAGTACCCATCGCTCATGATCACTTAGACATAGCAAAGCGACTGATGGATCATTGGCGCGCTGAAGAAGCCCTTCAATGGTTGGACCGTATGGATATTCCTAACAATCATGGATGGGAGCCTCAAAGGCTAAAGCTCAAAATCCAAGCACTTGAATTAAACGGAGACTATGCATTAGCTCAAGAGGAGCGTATTACTTGGTTTGAAAAAAGTTTAAGTCCTGAATTGTATGGTGAAATTCTAAAACATTCAAAAGATGAGGTTAAAGAGCTTTTTAAAGTAGATGCCGTTTTGAAAGCATTCACGTTTTATGAGCCTCATACTGCGCTTAGTTTTTGATAAAGGCACAAGAATTTGAGCTGCAGGAAGATTGATACGTCAACGATTGAAGGAGTTGCATGGTCGAGGTACTATGTATTAAGGGGTGCTGCGGAAATATTGGAATCAAGCGATCCATTAGCAGCAACGTTACTCTATCGCAAAATGATGGAAGCTATTTTAGAAGAAGCTAAATACAAGTATTATAATTACGCAGCAAAAGACTATGTAAGGTGCGGACTTTTAAGTGCGAACATCGTTAGATGGGAAGAGTTCCAATCCCACAATGAATATAGTGCAGATCTAAAAGAAAAACATAGGCGCAAATCAGGGTTCTGGGACATCTATCAGACCGAGCTTCACAAACAAACGGAAAAGAAAATGAAAGAATTGGAAAAAAGACTCAAGAACAAGGACGGTTGATCCTCAAACAAAGACTTCGGAAAAAACTGAGGTTTATGCTTAGAAGGCCACTTAGACAGCAATTCAACTTTTCATACATACTCTAAATAAGATATGTGTTTTTTGCAAACTTCGATTCAGCTTTAATGCATAGCATAAAGGTAAATCATTGATATATAGTTCTTCGTAAGGAGACTTTGCATGAAACTGTTACTTTCGCATATTATAGAGTATAAATTAAATCCTCTAAATCTTGATTATTTTCTGATTTGTCCAAGTTCAATACATATGAGACAGATTAGGCAGCCTCTTGATGGGATGAGATAATG
>CAZMBF010000163.1:0-2490 GCA_964564365.1 uncultured Alphaproteobacteria bacterium | reverse complement strand
CTGTGTGTTTTACGTATTCGCGTAATTTTTGGATGGTATATTACTTGGCGAACTGATGTCATATCAAAATGTAAAATGTTCAAGAAAGTTTACGTATAAAGATGGAGCTTTAAACGGGCCGATGGTTCAATATGATAAGGGTGGAGAGCCCATCATGAAGACAAACTTTCTGAATAACAAACAACATGGGATATGCGTGATTTATACTCAAGGGTATATGATTAGTCGTACATCGTTTGTGAATGGAAAAAAGCAAGGCATGATGAGGGCGTTTTATCCGCCGCATGACCCCAACGAACCCCAACGAGTTTCTAAAGAGATTTTTTACCTGGATGATTTGATGGAGGGGCCGTCATGTACGTATTATCCGAATGGAAAAAAGTACATGGAGGAAAACTTTATTAAGAATCTGCGTGAGGGGCCCACGATTGAGTATTATGATATAGGGAATATCCGTAAGTTTGCTTTGTATGCCAACAACAAATTGGCCAAAAAGCCTGAAGAGTATGACTATTACGGCAAGAAGATGACGACGTGATGCTGATTGACGTATTAACTAATATCATCAAAGCTAAAGTCTCTATTTCATTGCGGGAGTATATGCAGCTATGCCAAACGCATGCAGAGTTTGGGTACTATACAACTAAACGTGCAGATCAAATACTTGGAAATAAGGGGGATTTCATCACATCCCCTGAAATCAGCTCTTTGTTTGGAGAGATGATCGCATTTTGGGTTGTATTACAGTGGGAACGTATGAGGCACCCCTCTAAAATGGTCATCCTGGAGCTGGGGGGAGGGCGTGGAGTATTGATACATGATGTTGTTGCGACCTTGCGCAAACTTAAGTCATTTACGAGTGAGTTTGAGGTTCATTCCTTAGAAATTAATCCAGAGTTTAAGCGCCTTCAAACACAGGCATTGGTTGGTATGAAAGACGTGGTTCACCATGAATCCCTTGATTGGTTACATACATTGAACGTTCCGTTGGTTGTTATTGCCAATGAATTCTTTGATGCTTTGCCTGTTCAACAGTACGTTTATAAAGATGAACAGTGGTATGAAGTGCATGTGGGGTTAGATACTGATGAGGCTTTAACCTGGGTGTATGTTCCTTTTGAGGAGGCTCCCTTACATACGGAGATTCAACCCCAAGTACCCTGCGTTCTAGAGCCTATATATGGTGCAATTCATCGTAGTGGGGGAGCCGCCGTTTTTATTGACTATGGTTATTGGGAAGGTCAGGGGGATACCTTGCAAGCGGTGTATCAGCATCAAAAGGTTAGTCCGTTGGTGTACCCTGGTTTGGCGGATTTGTCAGTACATGTTAATTTCAAAAACATGGCCGTGCAGGCGGAGGAGATGGGCTTACAGTATTCCTTTACCACTCAACGAAAATTCTTGATAGATTTAGGGATTGTGTTACGCGCGAATCAGGGGTATAACCCAAACAGCGAAACCATCCAAAAAGCGGTACATCGCTTGATTGCCCCCTCAGAAATGGGGCATGTGTTTAAAGTATTAGAGGTTTGGAAATAATGAATACATCGAATAGCGTACTTTATTTCAAAAGCAGCACACTTGATGGTTTGCGCCATGGTTTTTTTGGACGACAAGGGGGTGTGAGTGCCGATCTGGTGGGCTCGTTAAATTGTTATCCCTATATTCGTGAAAAAACACAGCAGATTGATGCGTTAGAAAATGTGCACCGTAACCGAAACATCATCCTGAATACGTTGGGTGTGGAGGCTCCTGATGTCATTACGGCACAGCAAGTGCATGGCGATACGATTGTGACTGTTCGAAGCCATCAATCCATGGACTTTGTAGATGCCGATGGGATGATTACAGATGTTCCGAACCTGCCAATTGGCATCTTAACGGCGGATTGCGTGCCTGTACTATACGCAGATATTCACCACAAAGTGGTTGGAGCCGTACATGCAGGTTGGAAAGGGGCATTTTTAAAGATTCACTTAAAAATGATTCAAAAGTTCCATACTATGGGCATTCCTATCAATCATGTTAAGGCGGTCATTGGGCCGTCTATTCAACAGGGATCTTATGAGGTAGATCATGCGTTTTACGACCAGTTTGTATCGCAGCATAACTTAAATCAGAGCTATTTTTACCCATCAACACAAGACCAGCATTATCAGTTTGATTTAGCACGGTTAGTGTATGATGACCTGATGGCAGCGGGAATCTTTTCGGTGGATTGGGTGCGATTAGATACGGCCATTCACTCGGATATTTTCTTTAGCCATCGCCGTGCAACACGTATTGGTAGTATTCTTACGGGACGTCAATTGTCGATGATTTGTGCGTGAATTTTCCTAGATTTTAGACGGTAGACCTTTGATTAAACAGCATTAAAGCCAGTCCAAATAAGGGTGAGTCTTATCTCCAACCTTAATCTAACTTCATTTGGTTAAAACATAACTAATGGTATGGACCAGCTTTAAGAAGAGCGTTAGATGAAGTAATCTA
>CAZMBF010000162.1:0-2544 GCA_964564365.1 uncultured Alphaproteobacteria bacterium | reverse complement strand
TGTTGTTTTTCGATAGGTTACTAAGCGATGTCTTAAGGGTATATATTCCATCATATATTCTCTACAACCTTCCAATTTCGATGATATCTTCCTTTAGGTGCCTTATCTGGGTTGAGTGCTATGTACCTCTGGAAAGGCTCTTCCCTTAATCGTTGACAAAGCTCCGGCAGTATATTTAACGTTTCACACACCCAACCTAATCTTTGCTTAACAGAACTTGAACAGTTAGAGCTATAGTTTAAAATACGTTCAATGTTGATCCTAGGTTTCGCTATTTCAAAGGCGGATATAACCTCTAATATCCCACCACAATACTTCGGTCGAATGAGCCCATCTAATAACGTTCGTTCTAAATCTGTCACGTTAACCCCTATACCATTTAAGTACTTTCGATCAATCCCCCAATAGTTTTCAGGTTCAACACGTATAAGATGGTATTCATGACCATCAACATTGAAACGATATTGACTTGTATGTTTTGTCCCTTGTCTTCTTGGCGTTAATAGATGTATGGTACGCGGCAATTGATCCGTTAAATGATGATAGTTCATTGCTGTCCAGCAACAAATTGCTGAAGGCTGAATCAATGCCATCGCAATTTCATACGGGTGCAGAGGAGCCCCCGCCATCAACTCATTCGGCAACGCATATGTTCCTCGCATCAACGAATTAATTAGTCCTTCATGTACCAAACGATACAAGACCTGTGGAACATACTTTTGCCTCATACCGAGGGTACTGGCAATGTCTTTAGCTTGAGCTATAGTAAAGATTCTCAATCCACGTCGTGCAATTTCATGTAATAGCTTTATCCTCATGTGTACACATATATCATAAAATAAACGTTTAATTCTATAGGAATAAATTATATATATAATATATAAATATAATTGATGAATCGTTAAGAAACATGTGCTAATTTTGTTTTGTGATAAATTGAATGATAAAGGAAGATTAACATGACTCAATTTCCGATGAACAACAATACCCCAAATGGTCAAACCCACACCATTATGGAATCTCCGATTTGGATGGGTCGTTTGCATAGTTATTGGCCTACCTTTGCTGTTTCGTGGCTCTCTATGTTCTGGGTTGCCCCTGCTTTCGATCATTTAAAGCAAATCCCTGGTATATTGTTTCTATTTACTCTTCCTATACCTTTAATTGTTGCTTTATATATTGATGAGAAATTCACACAAACATTTTTTAAACGTGATTGGGAAGAATCTAAGAAAATGGACGCCATGTTCATTCGAGGAATTCCAATCCCGAAGATTCGTGAATTTATCGAATTCCAAATCCTACTAAGAAAGAAACTCATCTTATACCCCTCAGCGGCAAGTATATTATTAATGTTTTGGAGCAATGATATTGAATATGTAGTTACGATACTCATTGTTTTGTTATTAAGTATAATTGTTGGTGCTTTTGTTCGTATTAAAATAGGATATGACAAATTTGGTTTTAATAGCTTATATTTCAAAGATATCTCCTCATTTAAATCTTTTAAATAGTTTACTCATCATCAGAAGGTTTTTTATTATTCCACCAAGCGAATCCTCGAGCGGCTCTTCTTCCGATCCATTGACTGTCCTGGTCGTTCAACTCTTGTTTTATTTTAGTTTTTGATTGTTTTAAAGAGTTGTCTTGAGTATCCAAAGCTTCCTGAACACGATTGCCTACCGTTGCATCTTTCTGTTGTAAAGCACTTCTTTGATTCTGGATATGTTGACCAACACCACCTAATGCGCTTGTTTCCTTTAATGAATCTCGTTCTGACTCAAACGTTGCATGACTGGGTGCCGTCATCTTATCGACAACCGCATCATGGTGTTTTGCCATCGTTGATGTCGCGGCATGGAATCCAGAATCTGAAGCTAGCCCTGGCTCTGATTGTTTCATCAACTGATGTTCCATCCGCTGGAAATATTTCGCATTAAAGTCATCTACGATCTCTCTAGCCCAACCCTCTTTCGAGTTATAAATTGATGCCGCCTCACTTGCATTACCACCAACATGCCGCACGAAGCCCTGCCACATTTCATCATTATAGTTTTGATCCATCCGTGCACTATTATCCCTCGCATAACTTGCACTTTTACTGTAATTTTCAGACGCAGAAAGGTGCTGACCTATACTTTTGCTCAGATGATCAGAGCGATCAAACGTTGTTGATAACGTTTCTGATAGCCGCTTCCCAATATCTTGTCCGTTACTAAACTCTCTGTTGTGTGAAAATCGTTTCAGCTGAGACATACTTTCTGTAAAGTCTTTACTGGAGGTAATGTTCATTGCATCCTCAATCATCATGTTCTTATCAGCAGATCCGCTATAATCAACGCCCGCCTTGCCACTCAAACTCAAGCCTACACCTTTCCAATCGCCCCCTATGCTTGCAGAGCCATGTATCCCTCCTAATATAGTCATTGCCCGGCTTTCACTCATTCCATATTTCTTAGCAAACGTTTGTGCTTGCGACATTACGGTTTGCATCGATTGTTGCGTGGAGGTATCAATCCCCATGCTTTGTCCAGAATTCATCCC
>CAZMBF010000161.1:0-2555 GCA_964564365.1 uncultured Alphaproteobacteria bacterium | reverse complement strand
TACTAAATATAAAAATGCCTCTAACCCCAGATAATAACTGCATAAACTATCATAAATCAAGCCCATCCATAATAACAACGATACTGGAACCAGATCAGCTCGAAATACACTCCAGTAAAATATCGTTATCCAAGCCAAACTTTGAAAGCCGGTTATAATACTTAAGAAAACTGCAACTATAATCGTAAATCCTGGAATATATTCATAGATCTTAAGTTTATGGATGTGCAGTAACTTCATTCACCTCTCCAAGTTGGCAGACAGCACATATACAAACACGGTTGTGTTAGGTTGATGAATAAGTCGCACCTTTATTGTTGCGTCTTTTTTCTCTACAACCGCCACATTGATTCCTCGTGGGAATACGCCCCCCTGTCCCGAAGTTAGAAGACGGTCGCCATCTTCAAGTTGATTGTTAAAAAAATAATCTAAGACTAGGCCTTGTCGCACATCGCCCTTTAAAACACCAACGGTATTAGATCGCTCTACATACACAGGCACAGCTGACAACGGGTGTGTTAACAACATAACTTCTGCCGTTTTATGCCCTATTGCAACAACTTTTCCAACCAACCCATGGGCGCTAATGACAACGGAATCTTTTTGAATGCCCGTCTTAGCCCCCACATCTAAAAAGCCTTTATGACTGTACCCTGCCCCCAAGGGAATGATCAACTGACTGGTAATTGCTGATACTTTAAGATCTTTCTTGTAATTTAGTAGGTCTTGCATCACGTGCAGTTCACTCCGCAGGCGTTGTGCTTCTAACTTCCAAAATTGGATAGTTACATCCTTTTCTAGCAACTGTCGCTCATATCTCTTATATGGGCTAAGAAGGTCTTTGATGTTACTGCCCACAGTTCTTGATAGCTCTAAGCTTACATCAACAAATGGCAACGTAGCATCCACAAGGATTGATCTAAGTGTTTGGGTGAACTGTTGATTACGATAGTCCATTGAAAACAGTAACAACGCGCCCAATGCAGCAAATGATAATGTAATTTTGGCTGCATTTAAACGCACTTTGAAAAATGAGGCGGAAGGCCAAATTCGCCTTCCGGACCTAGAATATTTTCGCTGATACTGCCTAAGGCGCATGGATCTTAGACTTTTATAAGCACGTTATGTAACGTTTCCATATGTTCTAAGGGCTTACCAGTTCCTAATGCTACGCAATCTAATGGAGACTCAGCAACTGTAACAGGTAATCCGGTTGCCGCACGCAATACTTTATCCAGATTACGCAATAAAGCTCCCCCACCGGTTAAAACAATACCGCGATCCACGATATCCGCCGCCAACTCAGGATCCGTGCGTTCTAACGCCATTTTCACGCTACCGATAATCGCTTGCACAGGCTCGGCAATAGCTTCGGCAATTTGTCGCTCATTAATCGTAATTTCTTTCGGTACTTGTTCTATTAAGTGACGACCCTTGATTTTCATTTCTAATCCTATGCCATCAGTGGGAGAATAAGCTGATGCAATTTCCTTTTTGATGCGCTCTGCTGTTGTATCCCCAATAAATAGATTAAGTGTGCGACGAATGTAAGAGATAATCGCCTCGTCAATTACGTCCCCACCTACCCTTAGTGAATGAGAATATACAAGACCACCTAAAGACACAATCCCGACTTCGGTTGTTCCGCCACCAATATCAACAATCATGGAACCTGCAGGTTCAGTCACAGGAAGCCCAGCTCCAATTGCTGCAGCCATCGGTTCTTCCATTAAAAAGACTTCTCTAGCACCTGCGTTTTCAGCCGAGTCTTGAATAGCACGGCGTTCTACAGGGGTTGCTCCTGAAGGCACGCAAATTATGATTTGAGGACTAATAAAGGAACGACGATTATGAACTTTACGGATAAAGTGTTTAATCATTTCTTCGGCAACTTCGAAATCTGCAATGACGCCATCCTTCATAGGACGAATCGCTTTAATGTTACCAGGAGTTTTCCCCACCATCTGTTTGGCTTCTTCGCCAACGGCCAGAACCCTTTGTTTTCCGTGCTGCTCCATAATTGCAACGACCGATGGTTCGTTCAAGACAATTCCTTTACCCCGCACATATACTAATGTGTTGGCAGTCCCCAAGTCGATTGCCATATCTGCTGAAAACAATCCCTTTAATTTTGAAAAAACACTTTTAGCCACGTTGAAATCCTTTTATAAATCCTGCATTCCTGATTTGTGACAAAACATTAAGATTTTGTCCACACTTAATTGTGGTTCATCCAAAACAATGTCTGCTTTAAATTGATGCCTAAACCACGTAAGTTGTCGTTTAGCATATTGACGCGTTTTTGTTTGAGCCCGCTCAATAGCCTGTCTTTCGGTGTGTATTCTCTGAAGGTAACCTTCCACCTCGTGAAAACCTATTGCCTTTGCCGCATAATTATCTTGCATATTGTGATATGTGGTACGAAACACCTGAACTTCGTCTACAATACCATTATTCCACATAGAAACAAAGCGTTGATTGATACGTTGATAGAAAATCACACGGTCCCGCATACACAATACCTAAATTACGTTACGATGTTTGCGTTCGTGAAG
>CAZMBF010000160.1:0-2568 GCA_964564365.1 uncultured Alphaproteobacteria bacterium | reverse complement strand
TAAATTTGAGGGTAGAATTTAATGCCCTTTTTAGAGCTTACACAAAACTTTGGACAGTCCCCCATTCTGAAACGTTAGAGATACCCGTCGTCTATCAAGCCCTATACGCTGATTACGCGTTATGGGTCAGACCTCTCGATATGTTTCTAGAAACGATCACACAAAACGGAGTAACCCTCTCCCGCTTTAAGTATATTGCACCAATGTGGACCGAACCCGCGCACCTAGGTTAATTTAGTTCTCTGCCATCCTATGAATCGCCAACAAATTATCCACAAATGCCTTTGCGGTAAAAGGTTTTAGATCCTCTAAGCCTTCACCCACACCTAAATAAAATATGGGAAGCTTAAATGTATCTGCCAACTGAATGACAATGCCTGCTTTCGCTGTGCCATCTAGCTTTGTAATGATAAGCCCATTGATATTTACAGCCTCTTGAAACAGCTTTACTTGTTGAATTGTATTTTGACCAATATTCGCGTCTAAAACTAAAAGAGTATACTGCGGAGCCGCCTCATTTAGTTTTTGAGTCACACGTACGATTTTTTTAAGTTCTTCCATCAGTGTAGATTTGTTATGCAGCCTACCCGCCGTATCTACAATTAATCCGTTATCTTTTTGCAAGATCGACGTTTCATACGAGGTGTACACCAACGCAGCGGGATCTGCATTTTCATCGCCCTTCTCTAATGGAACGTTCGCTCTATCTGCCCAAACAGCCAATTGTTCCGTGGCTGCTGCACGAAATGTATCAGCTGCCACCATCCGCACTTGCAACCCATAATACTTCCAATGAGCCGCTAGCTTACCCGTGGTGGTTGTCTTGCCAGAACCATTCACGCCCACCATAAACACCACTGTCGGTGTTGCCTCAAGTTGCAGTGAAGCCTCTAAGGGCTTAAGAATTTCGACTAAATCTTCTGCCAATATGGCTTTGACTTCTTCTAATGTTACATCTTGCTGGAAACGCTTTTTCTTTAAGGCTGCAACTAATCGAGTACTTGTGGCATACCCCACATCAGAAGACAACAGCAAATCTTCAAACTCTTGCAGCATGTCATCATCAAGTTTTCGCTTAGTGACAATCGACGTTAAGCCCTCGGTCAGTTTAGAGGTTGACTTTTTTAACCCGTCACTTAATCGCGAAAACCAGCCCTTTGATTCATTCTTTTCAGTCATGCATATACACTTTCACACATTAGTTTATTTTGCTCAACACCTGTAATGTTCAATTGAATAATGCCCCCTTCTTTTTTAAGGTCAGGCGATACGCTTGATACATCGACAGGACAGAAATGCTCTGTACGCCCTAAATCTTGGGACTCAACCAACACATTTGCTGTTGTTCCAATCTTACACTTCAAAAAGTCGAACTCTTTAAACTTCCCCAACTTGCGAAGGCGCTTTGCGCGATCTTTAATTAAAGCATGCTCTACCTGAGGCATGCGTGCCGCGGGAGTTCCAGGACGCGGAGAATATGGGAATACGTGCAAATACGTTAAGTTACAATCCTCAACAATTTGTAATGTATTTTTGAACATTTCTTCTGTTTCAGTTGGAAATCCAGCGATAATATCAGCCCCAAACACAACATCAGGTCGACGTTTTCTAAACTCTTGACACATCCGAATCGCATCATCTCGCAAATGCCTACGTTTCATACGTTTCAGGATTAAATCATCACCCGCTTGTAAGCTTAAGTGAAAATGAGGCATCAACCGTGGCTCGTTTTCAACTAAGGCTAACAAGTCATCATCAACCTCTACCGAATCAATAGAGGATATACGCAACCGACGAATATCAGGCACCAGGTTCAACAACCGGCGCACCATCTCACCTAACTGCGGAGTCCCTGGAAGGTCTGCCCCATAAGCTGTAATATCAACCCCTGTTAATACGATCTCTTGATATCCGCTTTCTACCAACATGCGACATTGATTCACAATATCTCCCATAGGAACACTGCGGCTATTCCCTCGACCATAAGGAATAATACAAAACGTACAGCGGTGATCACATCCATTCTGAACTTGGATGAATGCCCTGGATTTGCCTTCAAAGTTAGAAATCAAATGTCCGGCAGTTTCCTTAACGGACATGATATCGTTCACGATGGCTTTTTCGGCGTTAAACGTATCAAACTTAAAGTTGTCTGCCTTTAGTTTATCGTCATTACCTAACACACGATCTACCTCTGGCATTGCAGTATAGGTATCTGGATTCACTTGAGCCGAACATCCTGTCACAATAATCTTAACATTCGGATTTTCACGACGCGCCTTACGAATGGCTTGACGTGCTTGACGTTCAGCCTCGGCTGTAACAGCACATGTATTGAAAACTAGAACCTCTTCTTTAGCGTCATCAATAAATTGACGCATAACTTCCGACTCGTACGTATTCAGTCGGCATCCAAATGTAACGATCTTTCCACTCATATTTTTACGCGAGCTTTCCTTCAAAGACATAGGTTGCAGGTCCTGTTAACAAAATGACCCCGTCAGATCGAGTCTCCAATGTTACGGATCCACCAGGCATTGTTATCTGACATATAGGGGCAATCAGTCC
>CAZMBF010000159.1:0-2584 GCA_964564365.1 uncultured Alphaproteobacteria bacterium | reverse complement strand
GAACGACTCTCTTAGTTTAGTCTCTTAGTGGTCCTAACTTAGGGGGGCAGTTCCACCTTCTACCATCTCTTCCGTAGCTTTCCTACGGCACACACACAATTCTTGGGACAGTGCCGAAAAAACAACCATCAATCCATTCAAATTTCATCCCCTCAATCACTTAATCCCCGCATACGCCTGCAAAGCTCGCTCTCGTGTTGCTTTCAAGTCTACCATTACATGTGGATACGTATACCCCAATCGTATGCCCGCATCTTTCAAGACAGCCAACGGTGCCGTCCAGGGTTGATGAATATACTTTGTCTCAAGATCAGCCAACTCTGGCACCCATCGTTTTACGTATGCTCCGTCTGGATCAAACCTTTCACCCTGCATCACTGGATTAAATATCCTAAAGTACGGTGCCACATCAACCCCGCATCCTGCAACCCACTGCCAACTGGCACTGTTACTTGCAAGGTCTGCATCCACCAACGTATCCCAAAACCATTTTACTCCATAACGCCAATGAATCAGCAAGTTCTTTGTTAAGAACGACGCCACAATCATACGCGCACGGTTATGCATGTACCCCGTATGCCAAAGCTCTCGCATTGCGGCATCTACAACCGGAAATCCTGTTTTACCTTGCTGCCATTGCTTTAAAGCTTCAGGTTGTTCACTCCACGCAAACTGACTAAACTCAGATCGAAATGGACTTGTGGGCAACTCTGGGAAATGATACAGCAAATGGTACGAAAATTCTCGCCACCCAAGTTCTGACACAAAGTGATTTACTCCCGACATATCACCCTGCCCTATTGCAATCACTTCTTGGCATCGATGATAAATCAACCTTGGACTAATTTCCCCAAAATGCAAATGCGGTGAAAGCTTTGACGTGGCGTCTTGATCCATAAAGTCACGCTGGTCTTTATAGGTATGAATTGACGCTTGAATAAACTGATCCAGTTTTGATAACGCTGCAGCTTCTCCCACCTGCCAATCAAACCCCGCCGCCCAATTGGGGCGCGTCGGCAACAGATTCAGTACCTCTAAGCTTAACGCACCGTCTATCGCGCCTACGCTGGATTGCGAAGATGTCAACATAGGCACTGAATCTGCCATTGATTCAACAGGTTGCCGCAAACAATGTTTCCAAAATGGGGTAAAGACTTTAAAGAAAGCACCTTGTTGATTCGCAATTGTCCAGGGCTCAAACAACACACTTGCACTAAACGACCTCGCCTCAATCCCCATAGCATTTAATGCGCCTTTAATCGATTGATCACGCTCAATCGCATAGGGCTCATAACATCGATTCCACACGATACCCTTTGCCTTCGTTTGCTGAATGACACTAGGGATGATGCGAACAGGATCCCCCACAAACAGCTGCAGTTGATGTCCATAGTGTTTCAAACATTCAGCCAGCGCCTTAAGGCTATGATGCAGCCACCATCGTGATGCCCCGCCCAGTTTCCATTGTTCCGAAGACTCGTCATCTAAAATGTAAATGGGCAGCATACTGCCGTGCCTTAACGCATACTCTAATGCTGGGTTGTCATGGAGCCTCAGATCTTGCCTAAACCAAACGATTGTTGTTGCTGTCATTTTGTGTGCTATATAACCTTCGCGCCAGTTACGTTACTCAAAATCACACCTTCTCCATACACGTGAATTTCTCCAATATCCGATTCAAATTTAAGCGTGCTGATTTGGGTGCTTCCATAAAGTTTTAACGTTTGAACCTCACTTTTTTTCGAAGGTCGCTTAATGAATATCTCAGTCACTTTAGAATCCCTAAAACTAGATTCATCCATCGTTAGGGTCACGTTAATCAACTTAGAATTTTGAATGTTTAAAGGGCCTATCAGATCTAAAGATTCCAACACGATTAAATTATCTGCATCAACCGGTCCCGTAATTTTAAATTCGTCGGATGTAACATGATTCAGAACAACAGGCCCTGTAATTGAAACTTTTTTAAACAATCCCCCGTCTATTTTGACAGGCCCGGTCACACTCAGTTGGCTCGCTGTAATCTTGTTCGCTGTTAATGGCCCCGTAACAGAGATCATTCATGCAACGATGTTATCTAAACTGGACACACCCATCACTGTAATGTCGTCTGTTTTTTGAGACGCCAACCGAGTATCCCCCAAATATGCTTTACCAAACGCCGAAGCACTCACGCCCAACAGACACAAAACTGTTAACATGCTTCTCATCATAATTTCCCTAAATATAAATCTAGTTTCAAGATATTGACATTTTCAAGATTCTGCAATATAATTCAATAAAGATTTAATTTAGGAATTCAGCCATGGCAAAGAAAAGCGCCGTAACGTTAATAAGATTAGTAAGCTCTGAAGATACAGGCTATTTCTACGTTACAAAAAAGAACCCTCGTAATATTACTGAAAAAATGTCATTCCGCAAATACGACCCCGTTGCTCGTAAGCACGTTGTATTTAAAGAAGCAAAAATAAAGTAAGAAATACACTTAATTAAAAAGATCTCGTCAGAGGTCTTTTTTTATGCGTCTAGCAAATGATCGAGTAGGAGGAGAGATCACTCTCTCCGACCTCTCACACCACCGTAC
>CAZMBF010000158.1:0-2584 GCA_964564365.1 uncultured Alphaproteobacteria bacterium | reverse complement strand
GGTTCAAACGTCTCCTTTGTCTACGGGTCTGATTTTCACGGGTGATTATAGTCGGGGCGCGGAACTTATCCTCAGTCTAATTTTTCAATCATCAACATCGGTCAATACAATTCAGATTAAGACTTATGCTTAAACATAGGATTAAATAGTTTTGTCATGATCAATGAAAATGCACCGTTACCTAGGACATTTGTTGTTGTGCTAAAGGGGTCGATCAGTACATATAATGACATCATTAACGCAGACATATCAGAGGTAAATCCAAGATGTTCTTGCAAGATGGGAATTGCAATCACCATGCTGCCCCCAGGAATTGCAGCGACGCTAAATTTGGCCATGATTAAATGTAACGCAAAAATAGAATATACCCACAGTGACGGAAATGGGTGCCCTAGATAGATTAAAACGGACATCGCCATAATTGGGATGGCGATTCCAACCCCCATCAAGTGGATGTTCACCGTAGATGTTAATACGCCCTGGGTTAATTTAGGGGTGTTAGAAATTTTTTGAGCACATTCAAGCGTTATGGGGTAAGCAGCCATACTGGACATCGTTGAAAAGGCGGTGATAGCAGCAGGAAAGAAGGCTCGCATATATTTAAATGCGGTGATAGCGTTGCCTTTTGCTAAAACAAGATACATTGTAAAAATATACGTGATCATGGTAATCAGGATAACAATAAGAATTTTACTGTAGACCAGGATCATTTGCTCCATAACGTTTTCTTTTTGAAGTTTCAGCATAAACCCTAGAATAAACAAAGGGATAATAGGGGTAAGCGTTTTTCGAAGCAACTGTACCGTTGTTTCTCGGGCTTTTTTGAAGCCGTGAATTAAGCGATCATTTTGAATAAATGCTAAAAGAATTCCTGTTACTAAGCCGGCCAAAAG
Organism: uncultured Alphaproteobacteria bacterium; assembly: GCA_964564365.1. Classification (GTDB taxonomy): domain Bacteria; phylum Pseudomonadota; class Alphaproteobacteria; order UBA6184; family UBA6184; genus Bodonicaedibacter. The sequence goes on along the minus strand of CAZMBF010000158.1, from coordinate 1,691 downwards.
AGCGATGTTATTTTCAATGATTGTTTTGATTGGCAACGTCAACAGTGGCTTTATAGGGGTGGTGTTAGAGATTGAGGCTGTGGTTTGTTTATAGTCTACAACAATAGGATGTAATATGCTGAATATGCCATAGGAATAGAAGGTAACCAACGTATTAGACAACATAATACACCCAATAAGACCGGTAACAAACCATAATACGGATGAATCGAATTCGATTAAGAAGGAGGTCATAAAAATGAAGATAACTGCGGGTAGAATGAGTACAAGGGCTTCTTTGATAAGCGAGCTGATCGTATAAAAGAACGTGACGGTTTGAGTATCAATCTGATTGCCCCAAAGGTATACTCCAATAAGGATCGCAAGAATAATAAAAGGTAGTTTTATACGCATTGTATGTCCAGAAAATTAACAAAATTATAGTGAATTATAAGGATAAATGCAATATTTAGTAATGGTATGAATAAGTTCGAAAGTATTGGACTCACGACTCCACCCTGGGGAACACCAGAAGTTCGTGCGATAATATTATCATCTTTATCTTGCATAGGTGCTTTTAACCACCTTTCAACATAGAGTAGCACCCATTTGCAATTACAATGCTTCTTTAATACCTTTATTAGTAATGCATGACCTATGTTGTCGAACAGACCTTTTTATATCAAATTCAATAACGAAGTCATATCTCCAACATCTTCTCCTAGTAATTGCTATGGCATTATGCGCACAGCGATTTGGGCGATAGCCGTAAGAATCTTCATCAAATATAGGATCCAGTAATGGCTCAAGCACCATCTTCACCACAGTTTGTGCTATCCTGTCAGAAATAGTAGGTATTCCGAGTGTGCGAACACCTCCTGATTTCTTGGGGATAGACACAGTTGTTACCCAGGTTTGTTCAGTGGTATAACTGTGAGCGTCCTCATCAGGCCTTAGGGTACAATACCCCATACCAGATGTTGACAAAAACGAAGACTACAACAACGAACGACTCTCTTAGTTTAGTCTCTTAGTGGTCCTAACTTAGGGGGGCAGTTCCATTTGCCTTAACGCTTTGGTAGGCTTGCCACACCTGTGTCTTCGAGATTTCGAATGGTCTTGCTACATTCATAGGTTCCTCCTAAATACATAATGCATTGAGTTGACGCTGCAAATGCAGCTAAAATGGTCAAGTTCCTTTGCTCCACTTCCATTACAGAAGCTTCATCACTACTACGAACTTGTCCGCCCCTGACATAGCACTTCGGTACTATCAGCCTCGTGGTTAACTCCACTTGTGCCGTTCCCTTTGCATTGCTATACAGGTTCCCGTGTTCAGCTTGAAAGCCAGGGTTAAACTCACGCCACCTCTATGCCGGATGCAACCTAGCCAGTAAACAGGTATCCGCTAGACTTATCCCGAAGTAACATCACCCCCTCGGTTTTGACATCATCTGTGCATTTTCGACACTTGAACGGTGGTTCACGTGTGTTCGTCTTTTTAACCCGAACCTGACGTATTTATATTTACGCCTTTTCTACATCGCTCACGACAAATGCTCTTTACAGATGCCGCATGCAGTGGTTTGCAGTCTATTCCTGTAAATCGACTGCGAGAGACCTACTCTCATCTTTCAAGCCGCTTTGCACGGCACACTGATGTCCACGCACCAGCAATCATGCACCTGTTGGGGTGGATGTTGCTTTAGAAG
>CAZMBF010000157.1:0-2600 GCA_964564365.1 uncultured Alphaproteobacteria bacterium | reverse complement strand
GGCGACGTAGCTGTCTATGATGCATTAGTTCGCTTAGCGCAAGACTTTTCATTGCGATATCCCTTGATCGAAGGGCAGGGTAACTTTGGAAACATTGATGGTGATAATGCCGCGGCGATGCGTTATACCGAAGCTCGACTGACCGACATCGCAATGATGTTGTTTGAAGGTCTAGACGAAAATGCTATTGATTTCAAAGAAACCTATGATGGTGAATCGAAAGAACCTAAGGTTTTTCCGGCTGCATTCCCAAACCTACTTGCAAATGGAGCCTCTGGCATTGCCGTGGGTATGGCGACAAACATCCCACCCCACAATATCATTGAAATTTGCAATGCGTTATTAGCGCTCGTTGATAAACCTAATATTGAATTATCTGAGTTGCTGCAACATCTGAAAGGGCCTGATTTCCCAACTGGTGGTCAGTTGTATATTGATTCCAAAACTTTAAATGAGATTTATGGGGAAGGTAAAGGAACGGTAAGGATTCGATCAACCTATACCGTTGAAACTCTTGAACGTGGTAAATATCACGTTATAATCACCGAAATCCCTTATGGCGTACCCAAAGGCCGATTGCTTGAAAAGTTCGGTCAACTGATGGAGGCGAAGAAGCTTCTATTAATCAATGACATTCGCGATGAATCATCTGAAGATATTCGCATTATTATTGAACCTAAATCTTCATCTGTTGATGCAAATTTGATTATGGAGTTTTTATACAAAAACACTGAACTAGAAACCCGATTCAGCGTCAACCTTAACATCTTAGATGCAAAACTACGTCCCGTAGTAATGGGGCTAAAGGACATTCTGAATGCGTATCTAGCACACCGTTTAGAGGTATTGGATCGACGAACGCGGTATCGTTTAAGTAAAATTGCCGACCGCCTTAACTTACTGTCGGGATTTTTGATTGCATACCTTAATTTAGATGAGGTCATACGCATCATTCGCGAAGAAGATGAACCAAAACCTATCTTAATGAGCCGTTTTGAACTTAATGAAATGCAAGCTGAGGCCATTTTGAATATGCGATTGCGCTCACTCCGAAAATTAGAGGAAATGGAGTTACGTAAAGAGTTTGATGCTTTAACTGCCGAAAAGGCCGAAAAAGAAAATCTGATTTTAACACCCAGTCTGCAAACTAAAACCGTACGTAAAGAAATTCAACACCTTCGCACCTATTTCGAGAAAGACCCGAGAGGTCAACGTCGATCAGTCATTCACAATGAAATCAATGACATTCAAGTGAACATTAATGATTTCATTGAAAAAGAACCTATTACGATTATATGCTCTGACAAAGGGTGGATTCGCACTGTAAAAGGACATACTACTGATCCCACAGACCTCAAATACAAAGAAGGGGATCAAGAGGGATATATTATTACAGCTGAAACAACAGATAGGCTGGTTCTTTTTACCTCGCTTGGAAAAAGCCACACCCTGCCCTGCGATAAACTTCCCGGCGGGCGTGGGTTCGGGGAACCTTTGCGCCTAATGGTTGAAATGGAAGCAAAAGAAGAAGTCATCGCGTTGTTCATATACCCAAAAGACGAACAACAACAGTTTATTGTGGCTGCTTCCGATGGGCGTGGGTTTAGATTAGAGGCATCACAACTGTTATCTCAAACACGCAATGGCAAGCAATTATTGAACGTTACCGATAACATTCATGCCTGCAAATGTATTGCTGTAACAGCGCCGAATCTTGCCGTGATTGGGGACAACCGCAAGATGATCTTCTTTTCAGTCGACGAGATCCCAATCATGAATCGTGGACGGGGCGTCATGTTCCAAAAATATCTACAGGGTGGAATGTCAGATATTAAGTTATTTGACCTTGCTGAGGGGTTAACTTGGAAATTTGGAAATGGAGTTCGCAAGGAAAACAACCTAGACCGATGGCATCAAAAAAGAGGCCAATCTGGTCGACTGGCCCCCAATGGATTTCCTAGATCAAATAAATTTGATTAACTTTGCATGTTTCGAGTTGCGGTGGGTAATGAGACCACCAACCCATCCAACTCGTCTGACATGACAATTTGGCATCCTAAACGAGATGTATGCGTCAGACCAAAAGCTAAGTCCAGCATATCTTCTTCAGCTTCTGTTGGCTCGGCCAACTTACTAAACCAAGATGAATCTACGACAACGTGACATGTTGAGCATGCCAAGGATCCACCGCATGCACCTTCCAAATCCACATCAAACATGTGGGCAATTTCCATAACGGAGATTCCATTCGGTGCGTCGACTTCTTTGCGATTTCCATTTTTTTCAATAAATGTAATTTTGGGCATTGATGAATACTCTTACTAAATTAACTGTATTCATACACGTGATAACACAAAAATTCAAGCATTCTGTAGAAAAGTTGTCTTAGCCAGGCTATAAAAAGATGCCGTACAGCTTTTGAACCTGCAAGAGGAAATGGGTGAAATCTCTTCTATAGGCTTAATGCCAAAGAGTTTTAGATGCTCACCATTTCCTCCCCACTTTATGCTCATATTACACGTAACGGGTTGCAACGTTAACATACAGATTTTAGACCCACTGAGTCGCGTGAGGGGCCCACCTGCAACCCCGGAATGCTT
>CAZMBF010000156.1:0-2630 GCA_964564365.1 uncultured Alphaproteobacteria bacterium | reverse complement strand
AGTGTACAGAACCAATAGCTTTCAAAATTAAGAGAGCCTTTACCTTTATCTGCCATCTTTGTAAAAAAGAAAGATGGGTTGAGATTGAGGCTTAAGGCTCTATTTTTGATAATTTTGGTTGTTTTGTATACTGGGGAGAATACCGCGAGAACTCCGCCTAAACGCATTGCTATAACGATTGATGACGCACCATCCCCCTCAACGACCTTGTTTACAGGCCTTCAACGAGCATCATCGATTATTGAACAGCTTAAAAAAGTTGAAGCTCCGGCTATTGGCATTTTTGCAATTGGTCAACACGCCGTTGCCTTTGGAGATGAGCAATTAAAAGCATATGGTGCCGCAGGCCATGCGATATGCAATCACACGTTTTCTCATCGCGGGTTAAAAAGGTCCTCTGTTGGAGGATATATTGCAGACATTCAAAAAGCTGAAAGTGTATTAAAATCATTGCCTGGATACACTCACATGTTCCGCCCCCCCTATTTAGACGAGGGATACCCAACTCAATCTGAATCTGTGCGCGCAGAGTTAAAAAAGATGGGCTATACGCTTGCAAACATTACGGTTAACAACTGTGACTATTACATGTCACACTTGCTACAGTCCGCCCTTGCTCGAAGAAAGAAAATAGACTACGACAAATTAAAAAAGGTGTATCTTGAGACGATGCTTGAGTGTGTTGACTACTTTGAGGGGTTGTATAAGCTTAGGGGGCAGGGGGTCATTAACCATGTGTTGCTTATGCATTCAAACGACTTAACAGCCCTATACATTGGAGATCTTATAACAGCGTTAAGAGACAAAGGGTGGACGATTATTTCGGTTCATGACGCCTATAAATCAGTACCAAAAGACCTATCAGAAAAAGAGTTCTCAAAGCGAGCGGAGACTCCCTTAGCCGAAAATCCCGCAGAAAAACGCAACGCCCCCCAAAGCATGTCAACACGATATCTTTCTGATTTATTTCATCAAGAAAAAGTTATAGTTGATGAGATTCGCCAAGAAAACTATACTGCGGTAGACTAACCAAAATTGGGATTTCTTATGAAAAAACTTATTTTTTCCATGTATGTGTTATTCATACCCGCACTATTTGGTATGGGTCGCACAGATATGGTATCGATGCTAAATCGATTAAACCAAGGCGTTGTAAATATTGAAACAACGATTATATACTCTGCTTATAAAAATGTTGGGATCAGCGGGGGCACTGGCTTTTTAATTAACAAAGAAAAAGGTATTTTTCTAACAAATGCGCACGTTGTATCTCCGGGGTCTGTCTGCCGATATACCGTGCGCTTTGCCGACGGCAAAGAAGCAAAAGCTAAATTAAGATATTATGATCCTTGGCAGGATTTTGCTCTGCTAGAAGTCACCCCGTCAGATGTTCCTGAGCAAGCCGCTGCGTTAAAACTAAAGCCATTCGGTGTCGTGGAAAATGAGGAGGTCTTTATTATTGGAAACAACGGAGGAAGAGAGTACTCGTTTTTATCTGGTCGCATTGCAAATCGATTTGAAAGCATGGGGCATTTTCCAAATCAATCGTTTCGCGTTACACTTAATAACGCACCAGGAAGCAGCGGATCACCTGTATTGAATATGAGTGGAGAAGTGATCGGCATCATTCATTCTGGCAATGATGCATCTTCTGCGTTTGCACTGCCAGCAGAGTATGTTCAAGACTGTTTGTCTAAGATCTTGGCAGGGAAAATCCCCCGCCGCAAACAAACCGGAGCTTTAATAGAGTACGGATCCTTGGATCGAGCAGAAAAGTTTTTAAAACTGCCCGCTAACGTATCTGAGGATTATTTAAAGAAATATCCACACTCTAAGCGAAAAATATTAAAAGTGTACGGCACATTAAAGGGGTCTCCTGCGGATGGCCTTTTGTTGCCAGGAGACATTGTTGTGTCTGTTAATGGAAAACCCTTTGGCCCAAACCATTATGAGTTGGAAAAACTCATTAATGAATCAACGGGCTTATTAAAATTTGAAGTTTATCGTTATGGTCAGAAAACAACCGTAGATGTTGGCACCTATGATCTGCAAGAACACAAAATAAATCGATTGGTTATTGCCGGAGGAGCCACATTCTATACCGCCGACGATATGCTTCGCATCCAAGCGGGCATTGCGCCAGGTTCTGTTGTAACAACAAATGTTCAAAAGGGTGGAAGCTTTTATTATGCCCCCATCCCTCCAATTCCAGATACGGACAAAACGTTAATCCGAATAGACAGCATCAATAATATCCCAATTCAAAAGTTAGAAGATATCGTTGCCCTATTTACCCCTATTACAGCCGAGGCTGATTTAAGCATCCAATATTCAAACTTTGGATATCATTACACCTATGCGAGAACTTATATGTTTAATCAGGCGACTCAGTCTTGTGATGTTACCTACAATCCCCTTGACGGTGGGTTGATGGTGTTTGAGTTTGATGAAGCACAGCGCGACTGGGTCAAGAAATAGGAACGTCGTCACGCATAGAATGGGGCGCGACATTCCCGCGCCCCATTCATAAAGTATTAACCAAGAGATGGTAGATTAGTGATGGAGGTAAGACTCGCCAGTACTTGGGCTGGTGCATAATACTGATGGTAGTAATAGTAACGTTCATTACG
>CAZMBF010000155.1:0-2640 GCA_964564365.1 uncultured Alphaproteobacteria bacterium | reverse complement strand
GCTGAAAACAAATTGGTGTAAGAATGATCGTAATGAACGTTACTATTACTACCATTAGTATTATGCACCAGCTCAAGTACTGGTGAGTCTTGCCACTCCCTTTAATCTATCACGACATAGTTAATAATCTATGAATTGGGGAAAGGTTTTTAACCATAAACTTTTTATGGCCCTTTTTGTGGGAATATGCTAACAATTAAACAGGTAAAAAGGATAAACGAATGTTAAAAAAGATCAGTATGGTGCTTGGGTTTGCAATGTTGGTGGTGGCGTGTGATCCCTTAGATGAATATCGTAATAAATCTGATACTTATTTGTACAACACCGCAATGGGGTTGTTAGAGTATGGACGTCATGAACGTGCGGCAAAAGTGTTTGAAGAGGTTGATCTGCAACATCCATCTTCGCCGTTGGCATCAAAAAGCTTGTTAATGGCCGGATACTGTTATTATTTAGAAAGCAATCCTGACAGTCGGAATACAAACCGCTTTCCTGATGCGTTAGATAAATACGAAAGCTTTATGCGACTTCATCCAAATCATCCAATGATTCCTTATGCCTTATACATGATAGGCATGTGTCATTTCGAAATGTTGGGCGATGAAATGCGTGATCAAACGTCTTCTCCTAAGGCTAAGACTGCATTTTCAAGTTTGGTAGAACGTTTCCCAAATTCTAACTATGCTAAAGATGCAAGCAAGAAGCTAAAGATACTTACCGAATATGCGGCGAAGAAGAATGTTTATATTGCTGAAAGCTTGATGGATGAAAATCGATTTACCCCTGCAATTATCCGATTACAACAAGCGATCAAAATGGGGTTGAGTGCCGAAGATCATGCGCTAGCTGTTAAGATGTTAAACGACAGTTACAAAGCGTTAAAGCTTGATCATTTAATCATTAAAACAGAAACATCTCAGAAAGAGAATTTGCAACCCTAATGCTGCTGCGTCTTGACATTGAGAATATAGCAATAATTAAAAAGTCAGCCCTAACCTTTGGTTCTGGGCTGACTGTATTTACGGGGCAAACAGGTGCTGGAAAATCCATTTTATTGGATGCGCTAAGTTTGTGCTTGGGCGCAAGGGCCGATACTGACTTGATTCGACATGGTCAAGACCGTGCAATCATAAGTGCGGTATTTAATATTGATCAGCGTACATCGTTATTTGATTTGTTGGCAGAACATGGTATTCCCATTGAGGGAAGTGAGCTTGTCATTCGACGTATTTTGGTCAAGGATGGAAACAGTCGATGTTTCCTGAATGATTATCCAGTCAGTTTGGGGCTGATCAAAACCATATCAAATCATCTGATGGAAATTCATCAACAGTTTGATCGTATTTTAGACGCGTCTGCTCACCGTGATGTATTAGACGAATATGCGCAACACGATGCGTGCTTACAACAGACAAGGTCTGCGTTTGAAGCTTGGAAGCGAACTGAAACTCAACTTGAATGCCATCGAACTAAAATCGCAGAAGCATTAAAAGAAAAGTCCTTTCTAGAACATAAAGTAAAAGAGCTTTCAGAGTTTGATCCACAACACAACGAAGAACAATCGCTGACTGAACAACGCACCTTCATCAAACAAAAAGAAACAATCATCAAAGCCTATCAACACGTGGCTGACACATTTGATGGGGAGATGAAAAGTGCAGGCCTTCAGGCATATAAGACGCTGAGTAAGCTGGACGATGCGATCTCTGTGTCGTTGTGTGAGTCTATGGATCAGGTATTGTCTCAAATGACAGAGATTGCTGCAAGGGCTCAAGATCACTTGAACTCGCTTTTGGATAATAGCTTATCGCTGACAGAAATCGAGGATCGGTTGTTTGAGTTGCGTCATTTAGCCCGCAAATATAATTGTATGCCGGATGAGTTAGTTCAAAGCTTAGAAACCTCACAACACCTAATAGAAACGCTAGAAGATTCTTCGGCAGAGCTTGGAAAGTTAGAGCGATTAGTTGAAACTCATCGTCAAGCATTTATTGAAAGTGCTAAACAACTTTCAACGCTGAGAATCGAAAAAGCACTGGAACTTGATCAGCAGATTGCTGCTGAGCTTCCCCCTTTAAAGCTTGGATCAGCTAAGTTTATAACATCGGTATCACCTCTTAATGAAACGCAATGGAATAGTTATGGTATGGATGCCGTTGAATTTATGGCCGATATGAATCAACAAGGGGTAATGTTGCCCTTAACAAAGGTTGCATCCGGTGGAGAGATGGCGCGATTAATGCTGGCGTTAAAGGTGTGTCTGGCCAGGTCTGGATTGACTCCGGGCCTTGTGTTTGATGAGGTTGATAGTGGTGTGGGTGGCGATGTGGCCAATGCAGTGGGCCATCGCTTGAGACAGCTTTCAAAGCATTTGCAAGTTCTGGTTATTACACACTCACCGCAAGTTGCAAGTGCTGGGGACACACACTGGATTATTCAAAAAACCCTGTTGGAAGAGGGTGTTGAAACCCGCCCCATGTTATTATCCCAAGATCAACGAGTTCATGAAATTGCACGCATGATGGCGGGCGATCATATTACACCTGAGGCAGAAGCCGCAGCGTCTGTGCTGTTGAATCAAAAACACGACCCCTGATGTCCGGGACTGTCTACGGAGTTGTGTAAATTTCTGAAAGGGAT
>CAZMBF010000154.1:0-2676 GCA_964564365.1 uncultured Alphaproteobacteria bacterium | reverse complement strand
TTAATATATCGACTAAGCCCCACCCAGCTTAGCATCTCACTGGCGTTGTATAAGGCCTGCGATTGACTAATCCCACGAATACGTAAAGGTAATGCTACGTTTTCAACCAACGTCAAATGACTCAACATGTGACAATCTTGAAAGACCATGCCTATTTTTTGACGCAAGTAGGGTATTTGGCGTTGCCGTATATCACACGTATGATGCCCCAGTACTGAAACAACTCCCTGGGTTGGCATCACATCCATGTATATCAACTTTAATAAAGATGTTTTCCCAGAACCACTGGCACCCGTTAGAAAATAGAACGTTCCAGAATTAAACTTTAAGTTTAAATCCCAAAACACTTCTTCATCTGTTTTATAAGATAAAGACACCCGATCAAATATAATTAATGCTTTTTTTTGCAAATTGTGCCTCTGCATGCTTCAAACTATAGGATGCCTAAATATATATCACATGTCCAGATTTTTCTATACTCCTAAGTGGTTTTGTAGGCATTCAGAGGATAATAATTGGCATTTATCTTATTTTTGGAAAGATTAACGATAATTAGTGTTGACTTTTTGACTATATAACATTATAAACCAATTACTAAAATTAGGAGATTAAAAATTGAGAACGATTATATATTCAACCCTTTTATTAACTGCTTTATTATTTACGCCCCAAATGATTGATGCACACTATGACTCTTCTGAATCTTTGAAATCCTCGCATATTTTTGGGAAAGGCGTTGGTTCATCAACTGTACTCGAGAGCGTTTCGTTATCATCAAATACCAGCTCTACTCAATCTACTAGCCAAACTCAAACCGCCGAGGCCGCCGAAGAAGTTGTCGCTAGCAACAAGCTAGAAGAGCTTAATCGTGTAGCATCTGAAATAAAAGATACCTTAAAAGCTGTTATCACAACAACGGCAGCAGTTGCAACAGGTTTTGTTGACCTTGCCACCGCTGCTGTGCAAGTAGCTATCAGCGCGGTTACTTTAGTTTTTACTATAGGTAAGCTTGTTTTTTTAATACCAAAAGCACTTTCTATTATGTATAGCATCACTGCCGAAGGTGTTGATAATATGTAACTAAATTTTCAAAATAATTTTATCGAACAGCTCATAAATAGCCAATATTTATGAGCTGTTTATTTACGGCTCTTAAAAGCAAATTATTCAAATCTCTTCCACACACTTTTAATCTTGAAAAAAAGAACTAAAGCCTCTAATGTTTTATTGGTAATAAAAAAGGTGTTTATATGTCATTCGACCAAAATCCATGGGATAAGCGCAAAGAGAAAAACAACAGCTTTGACCTGAACCGCCTATTTGATCAATTCAATGAAATATTTGGCGGAGGTAAAAAAGGTGGCAGCAAACGTAATCGAAAGCCTCCCTCTAAGGTCATATTAGCAGCGCTTGTATTAGTTCCTTTAGGGCTTTGGCTGTCGTCAGGATTTTACAAGTTACTTCCATACGAACAAGCCTTGGTCATGCGATTTGGAAAATGGGTACGAACAGATGGCGAAGGGCTGAACTACCACCTTCCTCACCCGATTGAAATTATCCAAAAAGTTCCAACAGGCACGATTCACCGCATGGACATTGGAGTACCCAGTGGCTTTCAAGGGTTTCCATCAGCAGAAGAGCATATCATGCTAACTGGTGATGAGAATATCTTGCACATAGGGTTGTCATTATCATGGCAGATACGCGATTTAAGCCAATTTGTGCTGATCTCTCAAAACCCATCGGAAACACTTAAAGTTGCTGCGGAAAGCGTGCTACGCGAAATTATGGGGCAAACTAAGACTGCTCCTATTATCTCTAGATCAGGTTGGAGCGATATTAACCACGAGGTTCAAAAGCGTCTACAAGGATTGGTTGATAAATACATGATTGGTATTCGTGTCGTAAACGTAGAATTACACACGGCTCTTCCCCCTCAACCAGTTGCAGACTCTTTTGCTGAAGTTCAACGTGCTAAAACATTCCAAGAACAAGTTGTTAACGAAGCCCTAGCATATGCTAACGATAAAATCCCTAGGGCTCGTGGAGAAAAGGAACAAATTATTCAAGCTGCCCAAGCACAAGCCACACAAACTGTTAACCTTGCAACAGGTCGTGCAGAGCGCTTTAAAGCATTATATGAAGAATATAAGAAAGCTCCAGAACTGAACAAAAAACGTATATATTTTGAGATCATGTCTGAAATATTAGCCAACAACAAAAACAAGCAGATTTTTGATAAATCTTTGATGAAGGGGGGCATACTCCCCCATTTGAACCTCAAAGAACCTAGAAAAACTCAAAAAGAAGGAGGGCAGTAAATGTCTAAAATACACTATTATGGTGCGGTAATTGCTGCGGTCTTGTGTATCCTCTTTTTTCAATCTGTGTTTATTGTAATGCAGACAGAACAAGTGATCATCTTGCAATTTGGTGAATACATCAGAACCATCAAAGAGCCAGGCCTTGCGTTTAAGATTCCATTTGTTCAAAGCATCGTGAAAATTGATCGCCGCCTATTAAGTTACGATTTACCCCCACGCAAAATCACGTTAGGGGATCAAAAGTTCTTAGTATTAGATTCATATGTTCGATATCGAATCGCTGACCCATTGAAGTTTTTCAAGTCCGTACGCAATGAACAAAATGCACAAAACCGATTAGTTCCAATTATCA
>CAZMBF010000153.1:0-2678 GCA_964564365.1 uncultured Alphaproteobacteria bacterium | reverse complement strand
TCCGGGGTTGCAGGTGGGCCCCTCACGCGACTCAGTGGGTCTAAAATTCAGGCAAAACCCACCTAAATTCAAAGAAAACTCGACATCTTAAGATACCTATGATAGGAGAATCTTAGATTTAGGTATTTAAAATGGCAGAGCATTTATACGGAACATGTAAAATTCAAAAATTAACATCTCAAGGCGTGGGGGAGGGTATCTCTGAGCATGGTGATATTTTTGTTCCGTTCGTTTTACCTGGTGAGCAGATTAATTACGATCGCTTTATGAAACACCCAAATTCAAAGCGAGAACAGCCCAAGTTTTTCTTAAAAGGTATTGATATATTAAGTCCTCATCGTAAAGATCCTATTTGTACCCACTTTACGCAATGTGGCGGTTGTATGTTACAACACTTAAACGACAAGCTATATGCTTCTTTTAAACGTTCGTTAATAACAGAGCCATTTATTGAACATCAGTTAGATACCAATTGTATACAGGACGTCGTATGTCTTCCGGCTGGGGAACGTAGGCGTGCCAACTTTGAAGTGTTAAAGAAAAACGATCAAGTGTTCCTTGGGTTTCATCGTTGGAAAAGCCATCAGATTATTAATCTAACGGAATGCCATACGGTTGATCCTAAAATTGCAGGATTGTTCGAGCCTATGCGTCAACTGTTTTATAAGGTTATGATCTCGCATCAAAAAGCAACTGTATATCTGACCGTTACTGCGGTCGGGGTGGATGTCAGTATGGATATTCATCGTGACTCTTTAGAGCCTAATAGCCATGGGGTGTTAGAGCAATTTGCAAAAGATCATGGGTTAGTGCGTTTGATTGTGCGGGAAAACCGTAAGCGTATTACGGTGTGTGAACGCGAATCCCCATATGTGGTGTTTGACGGGGTGCGGGTATATGTAGAACCCTCAAGCTTTTTGCAAGCGTCTGATCGTGCAGATAAGGTGCTGACAGAGCTTGCTATGAATGCCTTGCCAGATCAGGTGCATAAAATTGCTGACTTATTTTGTGGGCGTGGAACCTTTACGTTTCCATTGAGCCAAAAGGCACCCGTTGATGGGTATGAATGTGATGATCCAGCGTTGCTGGCATTACAAAGTGCTGCTGATCGTGAACAGCGACAGATTAAAACGTTTAAACGTAATTTATTCGATAACCCATTATCAGTGGCAGAGTTAAAGGCCTATGATGTCGTGGTTATAGATCCACCAAGGGCAGGGGCACTGTCTCAGATTCAAGAATTAGCGAATTCGAACGTCAATCATATTGTTTATATTTCATGTGGTCCTGAAAGCTTTGCACGTGATGCCAAAATTCTTACACAGGGTGGCAGGTATAACCTTGAAAGGGTTATACCTGTTGATCAGTTTACGTGGGCGCCACACTTAGAAGTCGTGGGTGTTTTTAGTCGTCATCATCATAATTAAGTTTTACTGCCACCTTAGGAGACGGGGGCGTTTGTAAGTGTTGCCCCAATTTTTTTAGAGCAGTTTCTTTCCAGCAATTAATGACAGCTCTGTCTACGGGCTTAGGTTGAATCATATGTTGGGCGCTTCGAATGTGCAAAAGCTAAGAGTGTTGTTTGTGGAAAGACTCTGGCACCAAGACTAAAATACCAGGGTGACGTCGTGTTAAATGATGCAAATTCATAGATTTTCCATCAGCGCCAATGGGTGCTGATCCGACTAAAAGTAAGTCTTGGTTAGTTCGTTTGTAGATATCGGTGCGTGAAAGATCAATATCGGTCTGCCTAAAATAAACCATATATCCATCTACTTCTATGCTTTCATAAGAGGTTGGACAAGGTTGCAACGAGTTTTTCAAATTTTCATGAGCATACGATTGAAATGATTACAACGGCTTGGAGTCGTGGTGTTCCTAAGGATTATCTACCATTTTGTTATGATAATTCAGATTATTACTGTGTTAGCTTAACTACGGGCAGGGTGCGTTTTTGGAGCCATGACGAAGAAGCCTTTAGTGATAACCCTAATGATATGTGGGAATCTTTTAACGAATGGCTTTCGAAAGATTGGATTCCAGCTATGAAGCGCTTTAGAGGGCTTCCCTGACGCGGTGTGCGCCAGGAAAGACGTAGGTACTGATTAATCGTTTAATCCAAATTGAATTTGGAATTGATTAAAATTGCTTAGTGATAATCTGACGTTTGAGGAGTGCGTTGCAAAACTAGCTTCAACAATCGAGTATACTCCGTTGATAGGCTCGCCCGCAATAGAAACGGATGTGTGTTCTGTTGAGGCTATGCCTCTTCCGAATGAACCCTTACGTGCTTCTAGTCCAAACCCAAAGGTTGCAGCAACCCCCTCTGGTGATGTGTATCTTAGATTCGTCATTGCACGGATATAGGCCGAATTCACCAAAGCATCTTGCAAGCTCACATGAATGTCATTTGCATGCAAAGATGTTCCTGAAAGTGCGAAAGAATCATACCCAACCGCACATGAAGGCACCATTTGGGTTGACTTAAACGCCATCGGTTTTGAAGCAGTAAAGGCAATGCCAAGGCCTGTATCGTTTGTTGCAGCAGAATGCACCCCATAAACAGAACTGGATAAGTTCACCCCATGAACTTCATGGTTTAAATGAAGTCCAGAAACCATATGGTTTAATGTTGTTCCTGCGCTGACAGTAGCTTTGAATAAGCACTGGAAAAAGAA
>CAZMBF010000152.1:0-2727 GCA_964564365.1 uncultured Alphaproteobacteria bacterium | reverse complement strand
GTATTATACTTTTTAGTATATCACTGTTTCTTTCCCAGGTTAACTTGACGATGCCTCGGGAGCGTGTCTTTTCTTTTCTAAATCATTTAACAACTCTGTTACAAACATTGAAGAAAAGGCATCTATATCCTCTTTTGAAAATAATGCTTTTATTGTTGGAGTTGATATTTCATCACGTCTTGGATCAGTCCTTGGAACTAGTTGGTATAAACTGACTCTCATAAATGAACGATATTGTATTAGCCAATATACATATTTACTGTGATTCTGGCCTTTTTTTACATCTAACATATATTGAAAACTAAAGCTTCCCTTGAATCGATCAAAGTTACTATCGGATGCTCCAGTAAAATGCGTTAAGGCAGTATATATTTTTGCGAGAAACTCTGGATCTTGGCGATGTCGCATGAACAAAGTAAAATCTAGGTCGTAAGAAATAGGCAGGCCTTTCATTTCTGGTAGAATTTCTTTGTCAATCTCTTGAATACGCATCACATCAACAGTTACAGCACCAGTAGAAAACACTCTCGTATAAATAGTTGATTCACGATTTCTCTTTGTGTTTTTATGCGTGTGCTCCCAGCTTGACTCAATACTTCTTTGTGATTCTGAGGGCGTAGTTGTTGTCTCTAACAACGCAACATCTGCTTTTTGTAAAGGATTTGACTCAAGCTCTTCAAAACATCTTAAATTGCTTCCACACACAGACGAATCGAACGTTAGTGACACAAGACCAATAACAAAACAAAAAATAGACCTTCTCATGGTGTTTAGCTCTTTCTAGGCATACTCTTAATCAAGATAATAACAACACTATTGTCGACTTAGCAACTGATTTTGGAAACAACCCGAGGCAACAAATATATTCCAAGATCGTATTGCTTAAGTATGTCTTACAGGGCTCCACGCCAACCAAAACGTGCTACTTGCGACTTGCTTGAAACAAAGAATTAAACATCGAATAAGAAGGAGACGGATTGAGCGTGTAATTCCCATCCAGGTACTGGTGCACAATGGTTTCTAAATGCCCCGCACATTCACGTGTTAATGAAGATCCCATTGTCACCCGAGAAACACCTAATGGTTTTAATGTCGTTAGGTCTTTAACCCAAGGACCTGCAAGTACGTTAAGGGGCAGGGGAATTTTTTGAACAACTTCAGAAATGAACTCTTGATCAGTAAGACCAGGAACGAAAACACCGTCAGCCCCAGCCTCCTTATACGCCTGAAGCCTAGCTAACGTCTCCTTTAGCTGTGTTTCTTTATCGCCAACATTCAACCAAAACACATCGGTTCGAGCATTGAGAAAAAAAGGAACATTTAATTTATGAGCCAAACTTTTGATGGCTCTTATCTTTTCTGCTTGTTCCGCGATGGGGAATAAGCTCCCTGGGCGTTTGGGGTCAGCGTCTTCTATATTTATACCAACTGCTCCTAATTTTAAAATACTCAGAACTGTTTCGCAGATTTCCTCCAGTGTGTCTCCAAAGCCGGCTTCTAAGTCTATAGTGACTGGAACCGTGACGCTTTTTACAATGCGATCAACCATAACAAACAAGAGATCTTTAGGAAACTGTTGTCCGTCCGCGTATCCAAAAATGGCGGCCATACCAGCGCTGGTCGTCGCTATTGCTTTAGCTCCTTGTCGTTCAAACATTTTAGCACTTAAAGCATCCCATGCATTGGGTAAAATAAGCAGATCATCTCCGCGGTGAAGCGAATGCAACAATTGTGCTTTCTCTTGTAATTGGGGGGTAAAATAAACATGCTCCACGGCTTCCTCATTTTGTTCTGTTGCTGCAATGGACGGAAAATTGACAATAGCGCTTAATAGAAAACAAAAAGCAAAAAACACTCTATCTTTCATAAACATTCCTTCTCCACAAAAATTGGACTTGAATATCTGTATTATGGAAGCACTTAAAGCGGTCAATGTCAAGTGTATGAGTTCAGTATTTGTAAGTACATGTAGATCTATATTAACGGTCAAGTATACGTTTCTGGCAGGTAATGTCAGCATATAGAACGCCCTGTGCAATACTTTGATTCTCCTTTTGAAAGATGCCCTCTGTAATTGACACAGTCGCTTGATTGATGAATACTTGGATTTGATCCAGCGCGCGCCTCCATTGTTTTAGAGTTTGAAACACTGTTTTTCAGGGGAGGGAGAGCCACACGGTGAATCTTATTATTACCTATAAAAGTCAGACCAAGAGACGGAGGATGTTGTGCCTAAGTATTTTTTACGTACGTAGCGTATTACGTAAAATATAATGAGAAATATTCCATTCCATTGTGATATTTTTATATAAAGTAAGGAGCCAACATAATGATTTCTAAAGACAAAATAATCTTAGCTACTCTTTTGTGTACGGTCAACATATCTGCTATTGCAGCATCTCAAATGGCGGAAACCTATCCTATTACAGAACCCGCATCTATGGAACATCTACCCCCGACCTTGGATAAGGATGCCGTTTTTCAAGAACGTGAAAGAACACAAGCGACAATCATCAAAGAGGATCAGGGGGAGGCTACGCCTTCACAAAAAGATGCCTATAGCCCATCTGATAAAAAGAGAGGGGATGAGAACATACCATCAAACGTCTTAAATGTAATATAGGTCTTTGAGTTAGGCGTGCTTTAGATTAGACAGAGCATCTAATATATTTCTGAGTATTCTCATACTCAGCATAATGGAAAGTATGGAATGAAGCTAATCCCTTA
>CAZMBF010000151.1:0-2733 GCA_964564365.1 uncultured Alphaproteobacteria bacterium | reverse complement strand
TCGGTAAAATCATCTCCCCCCGTTACCTTTGCACTTGCGACCGTAATCGGAAACAAACACTCCCAACAGATGTCCGTGATGGGATTTACAAACTTACCCCGACATTTACCCTCCGTTACACTGAGCAACACCATTAAAAGCAGGAGGAGTCTCATTGCGTTTCTCCTATTTTGATGTGCATTAAGTCCAATACATAGGGAATCGTTAAAGTTCCAGACACCGTATGCGTTTCATCCTTTTCACAGAATACGAACAGGGGCACCTGATTAACCTTCAACTGTTCAAACAGTTTGGGGTCAATTCGAATCTGAGCAGTAATTCCGTATTTGCGGAATTCTAAAACCTTCCCTGCAAACGCTTGGAAGCTATTATTGGGTAAGCCCTTCACCACAAACACGCCTTGATGGCGTATCAGGTCTTCGTTTAAGTCTTTCCAAACCTGGATAGGCACAGAGAACGACATACATACATGAAGTAATGGCTCGAACTCTGATGTTGGCTGAAACGAGGGGCATTTTCCCTTACAGGAGCCTTTGTTCGTAGGAGTCGAACGATATTCATCAACGATCGCTTGAGCTTCAGTGAGCGCAGTTTTAGCAGGAGACGCTCCTAGTTGCCTTGCCTGTGTCTCATAGTGTTTTGCCTTACTCTCTGATGCTACACACAGGTCTTGAGCATCAGCCTCATAAGATTTAGGTTTTTGCACGTTTACAGCTTGCTGTATTGCCGTATGCGGGTCTTTGTGTGAACTCGCATAGCTTTTATCGACCAGGCCCCCCATCAGAATAAGACTCCATCGAAACCACTTAAATCGCCAGAGATTTAATCTCCAGAACTTGAGTTGCCATAGAACCTGCATGACATATCCCAACATTGCAGCAGAAAGCAGCGCATTCAGTCCAACTGGTGAACTAAGTACACCACCCCATGAAGAAAGCTGAGACGCGCACGGAACAAACATCATCTTTTCGTCGACGATATGGGCGTTCGCCTGACACTTCTGGCTTAAATACCCCAGCTTCTGAACCACATCCCAAAGGCTCCAAAGGGTTTCGATGGCGATCACCCCACACAAAAGCAGCAGTCGAAAAAAGCTCGCACGATATCGATAGAGTATCGCTGTCACCAAGATACTTACATACACCACCCGGTATCCCTTACACATGAAGCAGGCCGGATATCCCTTGATGAGCTCCCAATAGATCACTTGCAAAACGCCTTGACCACCAAACAGTAGGAATAGCCAGTTTCGAACCTTAATGCGCATCTCCACCTCCTACCCCTTCTTCAATTTCAAGTAGGTGTCCCTTTTGACGAACGATGGCTGGAACAGCCATAATCTTAAACTGCCTGCAAATGGTGCCGCCTTGATCAAAAAATACCGCTCGATGATGTTGCTTCATCAGATCAAAGGGGCGTCCCTTAGTTAATATCCATTTTGTGTGATCCCCCTGCCCTTTTGCCCATTTCACCTGCTCGGGATCTGTCCCATCAAAGATCAGAAGCGAATCTTTAAGTTGCATCGTTGTTAAAGGATTATATCGTGTGCCTTTTGCAGCAATGAGGTTGCCGTGATGATCCTGAATATCTTTGTCCAGGGTTATACTCGGATCAAACGTAGTCCTTCGAACGAGGGTTGCTTTATGTAGGCCGTGAACCGCAGTTGGATTCAGCACAGACTGCTTGACCCGCTCTTGAACCTCGAGCTGTTTCATCCGTAGCGTTGCTTCCGGTAAGTTTGCTAACTGCCTTTGGACATGCTCTAACAAACTGTCTTCAATCACAGAGTAGGTTGCACCCTGCACACCAAAGTCTTTAGCCTGAACAGCTTCCAAAAGCAAAAAGAAGATCCCTAGAACACGCACCATAACCGCTCCTTAATACTAGAGACATGAATGAGCCCAATATCTTGATACCGTGAATCAAAACTCTCTGGATGCGGAGCCCAGACATAAACGTAGCCGTCTGGTATCGTACAGGACTGAATCGATCTTAAGAGTTTCCCAGAGCGTGGACTTTTATAGAGAACGCGCCCACGATCAATTCTATTAACAACCACATGTCCGTTAACGATCTCAACCCTATCGCCAGCCATGCCAACCACACACTTTGCTATGGGGGCTGCAAACATCGGATGATCAAAGCTTACAATGTCACCACGTTTTGGTGTAAAAGTCCAGGTTGTCCCAATAAACATGCGTCCCGGCAAACTGTGTGAAAGATTCCACCGTATAATCGCGAACTGAGAGACCAGTATTAACATTGAGAAGAAACAAACAATCCATATCCATCGTTGATTCTTGAGTTTCATCGTGTGACCTCCTTGATAACCTCTTCCGTAATATCACGTGTTTCTCCGGCGATGATCGTGGACATATCCACCACAACAGCTCTGTGTTTAAGAGCATACGCTTGAACAGTTGAACGTAACCGCTTCGCCAGTTTATCTTTTGCGGTCTCAAGCCCTTCACCTTCTGACACCTCCGATAACTGTAGCGCCGCAACACGAACAACGTTTGCCATATCTAGCGTCACAATCGTTACATTGGAGGTTCGAAACGTAAGCCCGATATTCCAAAGGACAAGGCTACCAAGAACTGTCCAAAATAGTTCTGTTTGATGCAAATATCGTTTCATGCTGTCCTCCGTTGTTCAATCATGTGATCGATGGCCTGCTCAATGCTTAATCCTTCACGTTGCAACTGCTGAATTTTTGCGTATTCATGGGCTTGT
>CAZMBF010000150.1:0-2740 GCA_964564365.1 uncultured Alphaproteobacteria bacterium | reverse complement strand
CTACATGTTTGTCACGCACTTCTTTTGAGTTGAAGTGATCTCCAAAGGCTCTGACTATTGAGTTGTCGTATATATAAGATAATTTGGGTTGTATATATATGAAAAAGTTAGCAGCATCGTGCTTTAGTTTTTCTGTAATTCCAAAGTAACTTTGCGCTTTTTCTGCGGAAGGGTGTTTGTGTAGCATCTAAACCTCATATATCTTTTAATGATAATAAAATTTAGTTAAAAAAGTCTTACTTTGGCTCAAAAAAAACAAGCAGAGATATTATTTTTGTTGCTTTAGGTCTGCTAATGCTTCTTTCCAGCTAGAACTAGATATTTCCTTAGTGTCTGTCTGTGCTAAGGATACATCTGAGGCAAGATTTGGATGGATTGGGTGCAATGGAATTTGTAATGCTAAGTACTGAAGGGCAATATCGCCCGCATCTACTTTTAACACTTCAAGAATTTCTACATCTAATGTGTCGTCTTCAATTTCATATTGGGACAAAACAACCTCAAACGGAATCTTAAAGCTTTCATCAAACAAATCATTTGATTGAACACATCTTAGCTGTACGGTTGAGGCGACATGACCCGCAAGTAGCCAGGAGTGTTTTTGAGGGGTTAGGTTCATGTTAATGTCAATGGTGTATAGGTGGGGGATTTTAAACCGCAGTGCCGTTTCTTTGCAGATCTGTGGAGAGAGCGTTAATGTATAGGTTTCGGGCTCTGTTACAGGTGTAAGATCAATTTCAAAGATAGTCGTCATCAGATTTCCATAGGTTTCAACTTATTGACATTTTGGGAATTAAAGGGCAATATCCCTGTTAGTAAATGAGGAATAACATAGAATGATTTTAAAGAAAACATCAAATTTAGTCCTGTGTGCATTAACACTTAGTATCATAGGATGTACCAGTGACCCTTATAATCAGGGAAATTATGTGGATATTGCCCAGTTAAAAGGTAAAGAGGGCGTTTGGACGCGTGTAGACGTGGAAAATACGGTGGGAAGCCCGTCATTTGTGGACCCAAATAATACAAACGTAGTTTATTATGTAGGCGCAAATGGTGTGAAATATCCATTGATGTCTGCATCTATTGAAAAATCGGCGACGATTCGTATTGAATATGACCGTGAAGATAAGTTAGTAAAGGTGCATAATTTTAAAAGGGCAGAATGTAAGGATTGAGAAAATTAAGAAAGGTCTATTGACTCTATAAAATAACGTCCTATATATCTATATAAATAGATGGAGATGATGGGAATGCAACCTTTAACAGCGTGTATTGTGGGGATGATGGTAGGAACTGTTGTGTTGTTGGGATCGATAATATACAGACCGCATCAGTTAAGTTTATTTGAAGCTAATTGTGAAAATGTGTGTTTTTGCAAAAAATAATGTTGACTTTTTAAAAACGCTTGATATAATTTAAATATAATATGCATATTGCTTTCTGCTAAACCCTCTTTTTAGAGGGCTTTTTTATTTTACCGCTCAATCATCAACCAACACCCCCCCCCAGATCTGGGGGGGGGTTATTTTAAGGAGAAAAACATGTGGAAATGGATAAATGGACGTAAATCAACCCCTGTACAACCTAAAATGGCGCTGCCTGGTCAGTTTAAAGCGCAATGGACACCACGCCAATATGTTTCGCTGGTTAAAGAAGGATATGAAAAGAATGTCATTGTGTATCGATGTATTACAATGATTGCCCGTGGGATTGCTATGGTGCCGTGGTTGTTGTATGAAGGGGATGATGAGCTGATGCAGCATCCGTTATTAACGCTGATTGAAAAGCCAACTCGGTCAGAATCTAGAACGTCTTTTTTAGAAAATTTAGTCACTTCATTTTTATTATCCGGCAATGCGTATGTGTATACAGTTCAACGTACGGACGGTTTGCCGACGCAATTAAAGATCCTGAGATCGGATAGGGTGAGGGTTATTACGAATGATGATGAGGTTTTAGCATATGATTATACGGATGAAAAGGGGACGATAAGATTGCCAGAACATCAAGTGTTTCATTTGAAATCAATACATCCCTTGAATGATTGGTATGGGTTTAGCCCCATTGAAGTTGCGGCCATGGCGATTGATCAGCACAACGCGGTAAGCAGCCATAATGTGGCGTTACTGCAGAATGGAGGGCGCCCCTCTGGCGTTTTTATTTGGAAAGGTAACGACGATGGTTGGGGGTTGACGGATGAGCAAAAGCTGTCCATTCGTGACTCGATTACGCAGATGTATGCTGGACAGGGTAATGCAGGGCGCATTATGATGATCGAAGGGGATGTAGAATGGAAAGAGCTGGGGGTAAGCCCAAAAGATTTGGATTTTTCAGAGGGAAAATTTGTGGCTGCGCGTGAAATAGCCCAAGCATTTGGGGTTCCGCCCATGTTGGTGGGGGTGCCTGGAGATGCAACCTATACAAATTATAAAGAAGCAAGATTTCACTTGTGGGAAGATACCATATTGCCATTATTAGAGCGTATTCAATATGCGTTTACTCAATTTTTAGGCAAACAGTATGGGGAGGCGTTCAGGTTTTCCTATGATATGGATGTAATTCCGGCCTTGGCGCCACGACGGGAGGCTATATGGCGAAAGTTGTCGGAGGCGCCATTCTTGATGGATAGCGAAAAACGCCAAGCGTTGGGCTATGGCGTTGTGGGTGCAGAATGTAATGCAAAGGAGAAATAATGCAAAAAGATGTTCGTACACGTGAAATTCAGGGATATGCATGT
>CAZMBF010000149.1:0-2763 GCA_964564365.1 uncultured Alphaproteobacteria bacterium | reverse complement strand
AAACCGTGGCATTATAGACAAAGCCAGGATGTGTCGCACGATCTCTTGCATATACAAATCCTCCCTCCTCGTTTCGCATTTGTGCATTATCGCCCATAAACCACACCGTTGCTTTAGCTTCTAACAGCTTCCATATATGTTCATAGACGTGCGTCGGAACGTTACGAACCATTAAAGATCCAAATACCAAAAGCCCAACCACTAGACCTAACCGAAAGGCAAGTCCCAACACCTGCCGCAACATCCGAACTTTATGCAGAAATGTCTGTCCGCCTTGGGCTAAATGATTGGAAAGTGCCATTTATTTCTCCTGAGTCCCAAATATTACTTCTAATGTATTCCATATTCTCTTTCCAAAATCTCTAGATACGGCTGGAACCGGAATAAACGATTCTGCTTCTTAACTGGATCAGACAGTACAATGTCTGAAGCAATTAATATCGAAATAAAATTCTGGGTAGAGTTATATGTTCTGTTTAAATATTCAGCCAGTTGAGTAATGCTAAATACTGGCTGGTCAAATAAAAAGGGTAAAACAGCCTCTGCAACGTTTAAATAGCGATGATATTTCCGATTTGATTGAAATAGTTTCATGATATCAACTTCAAGCTGTTCGATTTCTAGTGCACGCCTGTAGGCATCGTTACACGAAGCCTCTAGTACTTCCAGATAGAATTCTATCCATTCTTCAAATTCCCCTTTTGTATTTCCATTAGAAAGCCTTAAATAGTATTCTGTTTGTCTTTTCTTAAAATGATATGACGGATAGAGAATTGGTGACGATAACAAACGATTGTCGATAAGCATAAGGAGAATTAATAAGCGCCCAATACGACCGTTACCGTCCAAGAAAGGATGAATCGTCTCAAATTGTAGATGCGCAATCGCTGATTTAATTAATGGAGGATGAGTTGTGTCCATATTAATATACTCTTCTAAATCTGCCATAAGCTGCGGTACATGCTTGGGTAAAGTAGGATAGAAATCACCGACCTTAACAGACTGTTGACGATATTCACCAGGATTAAATTTATCTCCCGCCCCCTTTGACATTAATACTTCATGCGCTGAACGAACAACTCGAGATGAGATTGGCAACTCCTTCATCAGAGATAAAGCACCATTTAATGATTCTGTATAATTTAATACTAGCTGAGTTGCTTTATTCGGTTTTGTATTGTCTATAGGCTGAGTATATACTTCTAGAAGCGTTGTATGAATCCCCTCAATCGAGGAGGACATTAAGGCTTCCTTAATAATATACGCTTTTACAAATCTTTCCGGACTTCTTAAACGTTTGGAAAGTTCGTTTAGTTTTCCTAAACCGTGCATTGCATTTCCATAGAGCTCCATAATACGAGTTGATAGAACGAGGGGAGGATTTACGGGGGGGATTTTTCCAGGAACAAAATAATGTATATCTCCCAGCACTTCAAAAGATCCAAACTCTCTTTTCATAAACAACATCCTTATTGAAACTAAACTAAATTGATCGCATTTTAGTTTCAATATAGATGACAAATATGAAAATGTCATAAAAATATTTGTGGAAATTTCATTTTTGTTTGTTATTATGAAAACAGAGAGTAAGGAGAACCTGCTATGACCCAATTTCCGATGAACAATAATACCCCTAATGGTCAACCCCATACCATTATGGAATCTCCTATTTGGATAAATCGGCACAATAAGATTTGGCTTACTCTTTTCTTGACCTATTTCATCATGTTTGCTTTGAGCCCTATTGTCGCACTCATATCCACTATTGCATTTGTTCAAAGCATCTGGTTTACGGTTCTCCCAATTCTTATTGCAGTATATGTTGATGAGCGATTTACGCAAAAGTTTGATATTCCCGCTTGGGAACGATCTCACCAAGATGATCACATGAACATAAGAGGTATTCCTATTCCCAAAATAAGAGAATGGATTCTGTGGCATATTAGTATTCGCAAAAAAATATTTCTTTATCTTGCTACATTTAATTTTGCTACGGCTTTCATAGTCTTGCCATTTGTAAACGAAGGTAATATTTTGGGGTGTCAAATAGTTATTATTGTTCTGACGCTCTTCTTTAGCACACTTGCAACTGCATATATAGCACTCCAAAAGTTTGGATTTTCTGGATCTTACTTTGCTGATACAAAAACGTTTAAGTCTACTAATCATCGCCCACCCTTAAATTAGTCTTTTTTTGACGTTTTATTAAGATTCATAAATGGATTAGCTGCTCGGCCAGCTTTAGTAGTTACCCACTCATCATCATTTTCTTTAAAATCTTTACTTATTTCTTTTCGTGAGGCATCTAGAGAGTCTTTTTGATTTTTTAAGGCTGTTTTAGAGTTCAGTTGTATGTCGTTTTCTCCGTCTTTAATGGTTTCTTTATTTACCTGAATATCTTGATCAACGGCACTAACCCCAGACACTTTCTTTAATTCATCCCGTTTTGATTCAAAGAATGTCCGACTAGGACTATCCATTCTAGCCACAGATACATCGTGTTGTTTCGCCATCGCGGATGTCGCCGTATGAAATCCAGAATCTGAAACTAACCGCGCATCTGCTTGATTCATCAACTGGTGTTCCATTCGCTGAAAATACTGCGCATTAAAGTCATCTACAATCTCTCTAGCCCACCCTTCATTGGAATTATAGATTGAGGCCGCTTCACTTGCATTACCCCCGACATGCCGCACGAAGCCCTGCCACATTTCATCATTATAGTTTTGATCCATCCGCGCACTATTATCCCTAGCATAGCTC